>URKO01000145.1 GCA_900548415.1 uncultured Porphyromonas sp. | reverse complement strand
CTTCCTGTTGCATAATGCTCAGGTTCTCCCGCTGTTCCTTGATTTCCTCGGCAGTAGGGTAACCGCCTTCTGATACTCACTTAAGTCGTGGTATTGTCCTGTATCAACTCTTCGAACCTGTACATGCAACTCATCTGTGGGGACAACATCCGGAGTTAGATTGACTATCCTAAAGGAGATACAGGAAGCTATAGGGGGGTTATTGGGGGTTGGTCCATCGCAAGAGCTAAGTAGCCCTACGATAAGCAGGCTTGCAACTAGGGTAAAAGCCTTAGCACTGGTCATTAGTGTTTCGGATAAATGCTTAGTCGACATATTCTTCAAGTCTGATGTTGTTTGGTTTCTAGGAGCAAAGGTACACAAGCTTCTCTAAAAGGCAAGTGCCAAGATTCTCCTGCGAGGACACTGACTACTAGTCTCTAATCGCTAAAAGCATTACCTTTGCCAATAGAATAAATTAGATAGACTAGCATCATGGCTAAAAAAGAGATCAAAGAACTCACACCACGTGACGAAAACTACTCACAGTGGTATCAAGATATCGTTGTCAAGGCCGGACTGGCTGAGAACTCCTCCGTGCGTGGCTGTATGGTCATCAAGCCATACGGCTACGGCATCTGGGAGAAGATGCAGCAAGACCTCGATCGCCGATTTAAGGAGACGGGACACAGCAATGCTTACTTCCCGCTCTTTATCCCTAAGAGCTATCTCAGCCGCGAGGCGGAGCATGTCGAGGGCTTTGCCAAGGAATGTGCCGTCGTAACGCACTACAGACTGCGTACCAACGAGGCGGGCGATGGCGTAGAGGTAGACCCCAATGCGAAGCTCGAGGAGGAGCTGATCGTTCGTCCGACGAGTGAGACCATCATCTGGAGTACCTACAAGAACTGGATCCAGAGCTACCGCGACCTGCCACTACTCTGTAATCAGTGGGCTAACGTAGTGCGCTGGGAGATGCGTACGCGTCTCTTCCTTCGCACGGCTGAGTTCCTCTGGCAAGAGGGTCACACGGCACATGCTACCCAAGAGGAGGCAATCGCTGAGGCGCGCAAGATGATTGGTGTCTACGAGGACTTCGCCCGTGAGATGCTGGCACTGCCGGTCATCGTCGGGGTCAAGAGCGAGACCGAGCGCTTCGCCGGAGCTATCGACACCTACACCATCGAGGCTATGATGCAGGATGGTAAAGCTTTGCAGTCTGGTACTTCGCACTTCCTAGGACAAAACTTCGCCAAGGCGTTTGACGTTACCTTCCTCGATAAGGAAGGCAATCGCGACTACGTCTGGGCTACCTCGTGGGGCGTGTCCACTCGTCTCGTCGGCGCGCTCATCATGGCACACAGCGATGACAACGGGCTGGTGCTACCGCCACGCATTGCGCCTATTCAGGTGGTCATCGTGCCGATCTACAAGAGCGAAGAGGAGCTGCAGCGTATCCACGAGACAGCCGACAAGATAGTCAGCGAGCTACGTCAGCATGGCGTATCGGTTCAGATCGATGACAACGACAATAAGAAGCCTGGGTGGAAGTTTGCGGAGTATGAGATGAAGGGTGTCCCCGTACGTCTTGCTCTCGGTATGCGCGACCTGGAGCATGGTACCGTCGAGGTGGCTCGTCGTGACACGCTCACCAAGGAGACCATGCCGTTAGAGGGCATCTCCGCACATATTGAGCAGCTACTCGAGGAGATCCAAAGCAATCTCTACAACCGCTCGCTCCAGTCACTCAAGGATCGCACCTACATCTGCGACAGCTACGATGAGTTCAAGGAGCGCATCGAGGATGGAGGCTTCTTCCTCTGCCACTGGGACGGCACAGCCGAGACGGAGGCACGTATCAAGGAGGAGACCAAAGCGACGATCCGCTGCATACCGCGTGACATTCCCTCGGAGCCTGGTCGCTGTATGGTGACTGGTCGCCCCTCTAAGTGCCGGGTCATCATCGCTCGCTCTTACTAAGACAGCGGTAATGCGTAACTCACTAATCGCACTCTCAGGTGGCGTGGATAGCACGACGCTCCTCTACGAATATCGTGAGGAGATAGCTTGTGCCGTGGGCTTCGACTACGGATCCAAGCACAATGCGCGTGAGCTGGCCGCTGCCAAGGCTATCTGCCATGAGCTAGAGATTCCTTACTTGATCATCCCGCTCGCCTTCATCGGGGAGTACTTTCGCAGTGACCTCCTCCTCTCGGGTGGCGAGATGCAACTGGGGGACTATTCGGAGGAAAATATGAGTTCGACGGTAGTACCCTTTCGCAATGGCATCATGCTGAGCATCCTCGCAGGACTGGCCGAGAGCCGTGACTTGCAGCAGGTGCTCATCGCGAATCACTTCGGCGACCACGCCATCTACCCAGACTGTCGGGAGAGCTTTGTCACGCCTATGGGCGAGGCGATCACAGCTGGCACCAGCAATGGAGTCAAACTGGTGGCGCCCTACACGACCCTCACGAAAGCTGAGATCGTAGCTCGGGGCACTCGTCTTGGGGTACCCTACGGCAACACTTATAGTTGCTATCAGGGGGGCGAGCGGCACTGCGGACGCTGCGGCACTTGTCGGGAGCGTCACGACGCTTTTGTGGCAAACGGGCTGGAAGACCCGACACTTTACGAGGAGTAGGTGGCGGTATGCTCGTTATCCCAGAAGCTTTCGATCAGAACAATGCGGAGCAGATGTCTGCCCTGCAGTGCCTTGAGCAGACCTCTATGAGTCTCTTCCTGACGGGTAGTGCGGGAACGGGCAAGTCCTACTTCCTGCAGCACTACTGCGAGGTGACTCACAAGAAGTTTGTCAAGCTTGCCCCGACGGGGCTGGCTGCGCTCAACATCCATGGGCAGACGATCCACAGCTTCTTCCGGCTACCACTAGCACCGCTGACAGATCCCAACCATACCTCCGCCATCACACGCCGCTACCGCAAGGACAAGCGGGAGCTCATCCGTCAGCTCGACCTAATCATCATCGATGAGATATCGATGGTGCGATGCGACCTGCTCGATGCGATGGATCGTATCCTGCGCAGCGTGAGGCACAGCCGGGTGCCCTTTGGGGGTGTGCAGCTCCTCATGGTGGGCGACCCATTTCAGCTACCTCCAGTCACGACAGCCTCCGATCAGGAGGAGATGCAGCGCGCTTACCCTGAGAGTGACGGCTTTTACTTCTTTGAGGCGCATGCCTACGCTGCACTGGCACCTATCTCCATAGTCCTACGTCGCATGTATCGCCAGAGCGATCAGCACTTCGTCTCCGCACTTGAGGAGATCCGTCTAGGACGTGTCAGCGAGGACACGGTCGCCCTGCTCAACAGCCGCGTCTCCCCACAGTGGCAGGAGGAGCTGCTCCAGAGCGACCAGCATGCGGTGCTACTTTTCTCTCACAGAGCCAATGTGGAGACGTACAACCAGTCTCGCTGCGCCCAGCTTGATGCCAAAGAGGTGACCTTCCGAGGCAAGCTCAAGGGCAAGATCCCCGCCTCTGCGCTGCCCGTCCCCGAGGAGTTTTCGCTCAAGGTAGGCACTCAGGTGATGCTCGTGAGCAACCACCCCGACGGGGCGTGGGTCAACGGCACGACAGGCGTCATCACGAAGCTCGTCGGCGGAACTATCGGCGACATCACGGAGCCGTATGCCAAGGTGAAGACGCCCGATGGCGAGACTATCATTGTCACGCCTCACACCTGGTCGCAAGTGGACTACGACTATGACGAGGAGAAAGGGGAGATCGTCGAGCGACAGACTGGCTCCTACACGCAGCTACCGCTCATCGTCGCTTACTCCATCACGGTACACAAAGCGCAGGGGCAAACGTGCGACCAGATCGTGGTCGACCCGAGTCGCTTCTTCGCCCCAGGACAAGGGTACGTGGCACTCAGTCGCTGTCGCACACTCGAGGGCTTGACACTCACACAGCCGCTCAAGCCACATAACCTACGCACCGCCCCCTCGGTACTACAGTTCTACCGAAAGATCCTTTCGCACGTCTAGCCCAAAGACTAAAGAAGCAATCCTATATTCTATGGCTTGCTCTTGGCAAGTCTTTGTCGATCCAGGCGAGCGGTGTGATCGTAAGGCAGCGATACGTTATTGTCCGACTCTGAGGTGTCGTATAGAGCCGTCTCAAAAAGCTCTATCTGCTGAGTTAGCGATGGCACCAATCCTTGGATCAACCCCTTCGTCTGATCAAAGAGATCACCAGGATACGGATCCGTCATCCTTGCCGTACAATCTGGATTGTGATGCAGACCCCGCTCGTC
>URKO01000144.1 GCA_900548415.1 uncultured Porphyromonas sp. | reverse complement strand
CTCGCCATTGATGAGGTAGTGCTTAAACTCATAGCCTTCATTGACGGTTGCCTGGATCGAGATGGGATCTCCCTCCTTGACACGCGTACCAGAGGGTACATCTGCGACGGGATTGACGGTCTTCACTGTGAGCGTACCATTTGCTGGCTGCTCGTAGGTGACGACATAGCCACTCTCTACGAGCACAGCCGAGATGGTTGTAGCCTCTGAGATAGTGATCGTCTTCCTAGTAGGACGAAAGTCATCCTTAGGCTCCACCTTGTCATTGATGAGCCAGTGGTCTATCTTATAGCCCTCTTCTGGTTTGATGAACATAGTAATCTGACTACCAGTCTCTACTTGGTCACCAGAGTTGAGGAGCTCGTCAAACATGCTGGTTCCCTTGCGTAGCTCGATCGTACCATGCTCGGGTTGTACGACGGTTATGACACAAGCTGTAGATGCTTTCTTAACTACTCGTGCTGAAACCGTCATGTTCCCTGAAACCATCTTTGCTAGACCTTTAGAGGATGTATTCTCTACTTCCTCTCCATTGAAGATGTAGTGCGTAACTTCATATCCATCGTCTGCCGTTGCGACAAACATGACCATCGTGTAGGGGGGCACCTTATCTCCACTTTGGAGTTCTACCAATTCGCCTTTGTCATAAAAGCCTGTGATGGTGCAGTGCTCCACCTGTTCGAAGGTTACTGTGACCTCCTGCGCTTGTGCCATAAGTGGCCAAAGCAGGAATGTACCTAGTAATGATAAGATAGATAACATTCGTTTCATAAGCGTATCTGTTTAAGTGTAAGTGATTGATTTGTCTGTTTATAAGGGTTTGTGTCGCTACACAAGGGGGAAGAGGGGGGCGAAGCTACGATGCTTAAATCTACCTGCTTCTCCTCAAGGGGCTAAGGTAATGAAAAGTAAAGAGAAAAACAACTGCAGGACAATTTCTGTTTTTGAGGCTGTTCGGAGGGCTAATTTCTATTTGAGGATGCTGAAGGAAGATTCACCGCTGACAGGAGATAGACAAGGCATCAAAGCCCCGATGTGATTTTGCTTCGAAAAAGTAGCCGCCACGTGGAGATTTGCCCCCCCCCACGTGGATATCGTCTTTTATAGTCTTATCACTCCGTAGTGAATCTGCGGAGATGAGTCAACACTCGCTTATTTATTTAGTCTCCTCCTGCTGATCGATGAAGTCGAGGTAGCTGCTGAGCGTGCGCTCTGCTTGTCCTACTTGTTGTGGCGAGTAGAACTGCGCATCGATGAGTTCGTCGGGCAGGTACTGCTGCCGTGTGTAGTGCTTGGGATAGTCGTGCGGGTAGCGGTAGTCGACACCGTAGCCGAGGTCGGACATGAGCTTAGTAGGCGCATTGCGCAGATGTAGCGGGACTGGCAGATTGCCCGTCTCACGTACCTTGGCGAGGGCGGCATCGATAGCGAGGTAGGCGGAGTTACTCTTTGGCGAGCCAGCGAGATAGACGACTGCTTCAGCGAGCGGTATGCGTCCCTCGGGCCATCCGATGAAGTCGACCGCATCGGCAGCAGCCTGCGCTACGACGAGTGCCTGCGGATTGGCCAAACCTATGTCTTCGGCTGCTGAGATGACCACACGACGCGCTATGAAGCGAGGCTCTTCGCCGCCTTCGATGAGGCGAGCCATCCAGTAGAGTGCTGCATCGGGATCGCTGCCTCGTATGCTCTTGATGAATGCGGAGGCGATGTCGTAGTGCAGTTCGCCGTCACGATCGAAGGCGGCGGGCTGCTGGCGCGCTACGCTGGCGATTGTCTCGCCAGTCAACTGTACCGTGGTCTCGTCGGGGTGCTGCTCGAGTGCCATCGAGAGGGTCATCTCGAGGAGGTTGAGTAGCTTGCGGGCATCACCGCCTGCGAGGTGGATGAGTAGCTCACGGTCGGCACCCTCTAGGGTTACTTGGTAGCGAGAGAAGAGCGGATCGGTGGCGAAGACGCGGTCGATGAGTTGCGAGAGGTCGCTATGCTCTAGAGGCTTGAGGACGAAGACTTGACAGCGTGAGAGGAGCGGGCGGATTACTTGAAAGGAGGGGTTCTCCGTCGTAGCTCCGATGAGTGTGACCACGCCCTGCTCAACGGCTGCTAGCAAGGAGTCTTGCTGAGACTTGGAGAAGCGGTGTATCTCGTCGATGAAGAGGATGGGCCGTCCCTGATGCTGTGAGAAGAGACCAGTCTGCGCCTCTTTGGCCTCCTGCAGAGTCTTGCGCACATCGGCTACGCCTGAGCCTACGGCCGAGAGGCTGTAGCAGCGGCACTGCATCATCTGCGAGAGGAGCCGTGCTAGGGTTGTCTTGCCGACGCCGGGCGGTCCCCATAGGATCATAGAGGGTATGTGTCCCCGCTCGAGCATAACGCGCAGTGGGGCATTCGCACCGACGAGGTGAGACTGTCCGACATACTCTTCGAGCGTCTTAGGACGCATCCGCTCCGCTAGCGGTATCTGCTCTACTGACATATAGTGCAAATGTAAGAAAAGAGTGACTGTTGGCTATTGTAGGGGGAAAGGTCAGTCTGCGAGAGACGATAGGTAGCGAGCGATGCCTCGGCGGATAGATATTAGTCCGAAGCGTGACGGATCGATCTCTGCGGGTGCGAGCCAGCAGAGCTGCGCTACGTCGTCCATAGCTCGTACGGCTGGCCTCTCGCTCGGTAGCTGAACCGTGTAGAAGAGATCTAGCGTCGGCACGAGGAAGTCGCTGTAAAGGTAGCTGTTGGGCAGAGAGAAGGCGTAGGCAAACTGCTCCGTGGGGAGTCGTAGTCCGCTCTCTTCGCATAGCTCTCGCTGCGCTGCCTCTTCGCCTGTCTCGCCCTTGTCGACGAAGCCGCCTGGGAGGTCTAGCGTCCCCTTGGCGGGTTCTTTGCCCCTAGTTGCCACGAGCAGCCGGCCCCGCAGATCCCGCACGAGGAGGGCTACCGCAGCACTCGGGTTGTGGTAGTAGGTGAAGCCACAGCTCTGACAGTGTTGCGACTTGACACCATGCGCCTCCAAGCGATCAGCACCACAGCGCGGACAGTAGTCGAAGGTCTCGCGTTGGCTCATACTTATAGGTTCCGTTCGCGAGCTAGCGAGGCGGCACCCAGTACGGCCGCTTGGCCCTTAGGGAGTGAGCTGAGGAGGATCTGGATAGAGCCTTTGTAGATGTGGAGTAGTGCTTCGTCAAAAGCTTTGCGCACTGGCTGTAGAAGCAAGTCGCCACATCGTGCTACGCCTCCGAAGAGTACGAAAGCTTGAGGTGCTGAGAAGCAAGCGAACTGCGCCAAGGCGCGTCCCAATACCTCTCCCGTCTCCTCGAAGACCTGTCGCGCTAATGAGTCGCCTGTCGCTAGAGCTACCTCTGCCACAGTCTTGCTGGTCAGCTCTTCGTCAGGTATATCACAGAGTTCGCTCCACATGCCTTGCTCCAGACAGAGCTTCTTCAGGCTCACGGCACGTCGTGCTACGGCTGGTGCTGCGACAGATGCTTCGAGACAGCCGTATCGTCCGCAGCCACAGAGCTTATGGGGCTCCCCGACGGCTAGGTGTCCTAGCTCACCAGCCTTGCCTTGGTAACCACGTATGAGGCGACCATCGGCATAGATACCGCTACCTACGCCTGTGCCGAGGGTTATCTCGACAAAGTGGTCTAGCCCACGCGCCACACCGTAGCTGTGCTCCCCGAGCGCACTCGCATTGGCATCATTGTCTAGGACGACAGGTAGTCCTGTACGTGCCGATAGATCAGCGACGATAGGACTGATGCCAGCCCAGGGTAGATTGACCGCCTCTTCGATACAACCAGAGAAGTAGTTGGCATTTGGAGCTCCGATGCCTATTCCGACGACCTGATCTGTTAGGCCCGAGTTAGCGATCATTTGTCCTATCTGCTGGCTCAGCGCCTCGACGTAGTCAGTGAAGAGGCTCCCGTTTTGCTTCGTCAAGAACGTCTGCGAGGCGACTATTTGCCCCTCATCATCGACGATGCCCAGCTCTGTGTTGGTTCCACCTATGTCTATGCCTAAGTATAGTGACATATTGTTGCTCTATATAATATAAGGAGTGGGCAATGCTTAGTAGCTCGACAGACTCTCTAGAGGAGTTGCCTCGCTAACTTAGCATTGCCCACTTTGTTATTACATATATTGCTCTTAGGGCTTACTCATTGATCTTGAGACGATCGCCTGTAGTCTCAGCGATGCGCTCGTAGTAGGCCTTGTCGTAGCCAGGGAAGTAAGGCATATCGCTCAGACCATAGCCATTGGTCTTG
>URKO01000143.1 GCA_900548415.1 uncultured Porphyromonas sp. | reverse complement strand
ATATTGCTCTATCTATTGAGAAAAGCGTATATTTGCGCTGTGAAATGGTTTGTCCTCTCTTGATTCGTACTCTTTTGGGGCATCTAAGTCACACATTATCTAACTAGCGTAATCAATACAACAAAACTTATAGGCGATATTATGAGAAAACTAATGACCGTCCTTCTGCTGATAGCAGCAGTTGTCGTGGGCTATCTAGCAGTCATGAGCATCCTAACACCGGAGCAATTCTCCAAGACACGCATTGCTCGTGAGGCACCCATCCAGGTACGTCTGAAAGAGGTGGCACACGTAGAGAAAGCCTTTCATGATGTCTACAACCGCTATGCTCCCGTAGATGAGCTTCGTCAGTTCCTTACTGATGGTAAGGTCTTTTACGTTCGCTCTGAAGGTGACTACACCGATGCTATGCGTGAGGCTGGCATGAATGAGCGTCAGGCCGCTGCTAAGGGGCTGATCGTACGTGACACCGTGTGGGTTAGCGCACGCGACTCTCTGCTCAAGGATGGTATGACCCCTGAGGAGTTTCTACAGGTACCCGGCTTCCCGCAGTCGATCATAGAGATCGATACAGCTTCTGTCGCTCAGGAGATCGGTGAGGAGGTCGTGATGGTACCCGTATTCCGTACAGCTGTACCTCTCTCTGTCTACCTAGCTGATCAGGATCATAAGCTCCTCAACACAGCTATCAAGGATGCAGAGGCTCGCTATCAAGGCACTGGCTATCCTGGACTCGCTCTAGGATCTCTCAAGGAGGTCAAGAACACGGGCAACTGGGAGTAATCTTAAGACTCCCCCACCCCCTCTACAACTTCATCTGTAGTAGGGATACTGCTCTACGGATTCAGACAATAGGCTTCGAGTATCTTCTGCTGATCCTTACGCTCTCGACAAAAGAGGTAAACCTCTCGAGAGATAGTTATAGAGATTGGAGCTTGAAGTTTATCGTCTGAATCTTGTATACTTATTACTATGCAGCAACCACCAGCACTCCCTAAAGACACACAGACATCTGCCGTCTCATCGCTCACCCTGCGACTGACTGCAGATGGCTTTGTCTATCTACATGATCTCTCACGCGAAGAGACGGAGGTGGCTGCACAAGAAAGCCATTACACTAAGGGTCAGAGCCAGTTTGTGCCATTAGATTGGTCTCGTGTTTCTGCACTATGGGGAGACATTATCGCACAGCACCCTATCCTCAGTGATCCTGAGGGAGAGGTCCACGTGCTCTACCCCGCCTCTCACTATGTGGTCATACCGAGCGGCATGAGTGGAGAGCAAGATGTACACTGGTGGCGACTGACGGCACCTATCTTTGCCGACGAGGAGCAGTATTATAGCGACACATACGCACTTGGCGACGGCAAGCCTAGCTTGGCTGTGGGCTTTAGTCATCTACTCAAAGGCTTCCTACAGCGTAGCTTCGTAGCTTGTCGGTTTATCCCTACGATCCTACCTTTTGCACAGCGAGTGTTGCGACAGTCGTCGCTTCAGACAGGGCTCTCGCTAGGTGTCGAGCTGGTCGAGGGTGGCTGCGATCTGGTACTATGTCAGTCGGGGGACTTGCTTCGGGCTAATCATTACAGTTGGCCTCGCTACCGCACTTGGCAGCATCATCTCTACCAGGTCCTCTACTTCTTAAGTAAGGTATACCTAGATGGCTCTGTGGATCATGCGGCTCCTGTATCCATCATACTATCCGACGGGACGGCTGGTGCCGATAGCTTGGTAGGTGAGTTGCTGCAGGCACTCTACCGGCAGTTCACGACTGCCGACTGGGACGTATCTGTCATGCCAACAGACTATTGGTACGCTTGATTAAGTTATCACCATGCGCATTATAGCAGGCAAATATGGTCGTCGTCGTCTCTCCCCGCCTAAAGGGCTGACGCTCCGCCCCACGACGGATATAGCTAAGGAGGCACTCTTCAATAGTCTCTCGGCACAATATGACATAGAGGGTATGCGGGTGCTAGATCTCTTTGCGGGCATCGGGAGTATCTCTCTAGAGTTTGTCTCACGGGGAGCAGCCTCGGTGACCTCTATCGAGAAGCATCCTAAGCATGCAGCCTTCATTCGGTCGGCCGCTGACACCCTAGACAAGGAGATCCTCTCGACCAAGCAGCTCCTCGTCCTCAACCGCTCGGTAGAGCAATACTTACGTCAGTACGATGGGGAGCCTTACGATCTCATCTTTGCCGATCCGCCCTATAACTTACCGTGGATCAAGGATATACCTGACTTACTCTTTGCCAGTAAAGCGTGGTGCCCTAGCTCTATCTTTGTACTAGAACACCCCAACACGGTGGACTTTGCTGAGTTCGCTCGTTTCGCTTGGCACAAGTCCTACAGCGCCGTACAGTTTACCTGCTTCGCCCCGACAGAAGAATAGCTATGCAGATAGGCACCCTTGACTTAGGCTCTAGACCGCTACTGCTCGCACCGATGGAGGATGTGAGCGATGCACCCTTTCGCCTGCTCTGTAAGCAGTTTGGTGCTAGTCTCGTCTACACCGAGTTCATCAGTGCCGATGCGCTCGTGCGTTACGTGCCCAGCACGATGCGCAAGATGCGTATAGACCCAGCAGAGCGTCCCGTCGCCATACAGATCTACGGTCGTGATGTGGAGACGATGTGCGAGGCGGCTCGTATCGCCTGCCAGTTGGAGCCTGATCTGCTCGACCTCAACTTCGGCTGCCCCGTCAAGCGGGTCGCGGGCAAGGGTGCTGGCAGTGGTATGCTTCGTGAACCCGAGCTACTCCTCGAAATCACCGCCGCAGTGGTCGCTACGGCTAGTTGCCCCGTGACGGTCAAGACGCGTCTAGGGTGGGATCACAATAGCCTTATCATCACCGAGCTGGCACCACGTCTACAAGCTTGTGGCATCGCAGCTCTGACCATCCATGGGCGTACGCGCAGCGATATGTACAAGGGGAGTGCCGACTGGACTTTGATCGGTGCGGTGCGCTCCAATCCTGAGATCCAGATCCCGATCATCGGCAATGGCGATATAACGACAGGCGAGGAGGTGCGGCACGCTTTTGACACCTATGGGGTGGATGGGGTGATGGTCGGACGAGCAGCCATCGGACAGCCGTGGATCTTTGGCGAAATGCGCGCAGCCGTCGACCCGACCTTTACCGCTCCTCAGCTAACCTCCCAGCAACAGCTGGAGATCCTCAAAGAGATCGTTCACAAGAATATCGAGAAGCTGGACGAGCGCAGGGGCATCCTACATAGTCGTCGCCACCTAGCCGCCACACCACTCTTTAAGGGCATCCCCAACTTTCGTGCGCTACGCATAGCGATGCTCCAAGCCCCTACCCTAGCCGACCTGGACGATGTGCTAGCGCAGGTAGAGCCTCTGCTCCCCCCCAATTCTAATCTCTAATCTCTAGCTAGACTATGGGTAAGCAACTCCGCATCTGGCTCTTCGTACTCCTCGGCACCCTCCTCACGAGCAGCACCCTCCTCGCCGAAGGCCTCATCACGATGACCACCTCCCGAACTGTCGGAGAGACAATCTTACTAAGAGTCGTAGCGAACGGCAACGTATCCATCGAGGGGGCTCTAGAGACTGGAGAAATGAACGAGGATGGTTTCAAGTTCTACACGATTAAAAGCCAGACGATTACCATCCGAGGCGATGTAACATCGCTTAATTGCGGGGACAGCGAACTGACCAGCTTGAATCTGTCTCAGAACACCGTCTTGACATCGCTTGAGTGCTCTTACAACCAACTGACCAGCCTGGACGTGTCAAAGAACACCGCCCTAACAAAGCTTGACTGCTGCTGCAATCAACTGACCAGTTTGAACGTCTCAAAGAACACCGCCTTGACAGAGCTTGACTGCAGCGAGAATCTACTGACCAGCTTGGATCTGTCGCAACACACCGCCTTGACAAAGCTTTGGTGTCAACTCAATCAACTAACCAGCTTGAACGTGTCAAACACCGCCCTAACAAAGCTTGAGTGTTCCAGCAACCAATTGACCAGCTTGAACGTATCGGGTTGCACCGCCTTGACAAAGCTTTATTGCTTCAGCAATCAACTGACGAGCTTGGACGTGTCAAAGAACACCGCCCTAACAAAGCTTGTGTGTTCCAGCAACCAACTGACTAGCTTGAACGTGTCAAAGAATACCGCCTTGAAAGAGCTATACTGTGGAGAGAATCAACTGACTAACTTGAACGTATCGGGTTGCACCGCCTTGACAAAGCTTTATTGCTTCAGCAATCAACTGACGAGCTTGGACGTGTCAA
>URKO01000142.1 GCA_900548415.1 uncultured Porphyromonas sp. | reverse complement strand
GGAAATCAAACGTAGGGAGCTCAACCGCTTTAATTCTACTGTTGAGCCCCCTATGCTCCTTTGGCTCCAGACTGCAGACTATCAGGGAGCGATGATGCGTGACAAGTATATGCCTAGCCAGAGAGCGAGCAGGCCTATCAGCACGCTACCAACAATGTAGAGGATGGCTAACCCATAAGCTCCCTCACGAAGCATGGCGTAACTCTCTGCTGTAAAAGTCGAGAAGGTGGTGAACCCACCGCAAAAGCCTGTGATAAAGAGCAAGCGAAGATGCGCTGTATCGCTACACAAGCCGATCAATAGACCTATGAGAAAGCAACCCAAGACGTTGACTACGAGTGTGGCCAACGGTATAGAGCCGGTATAGTGACGAGCTAGCAAGATGGCTGTGAGGTAGCGCATAGCACTCCCGAGAGCACCACCAAGAGCTACAAGAAGAAGCTGTCTGAGCATAATCCAATCTGAGTTGCAGTCAGTAACCTTATCGGTCTATATAGACGAGCTTGTTGCCTTTTCGATAGTCACAAGCCCCTCTAGACTTCGATAATCAAAAAAAAATAGGTAGCACTCTCTCTGAACGGGAGAGTACTACCTATTATATTTATAGGATGAGACATCCTGTCTCGCTAGTCGCTCAACTTAGCACCGATGAACTGACGGTTGAGGCGTGCGATGTGGCTGATGGAGACACTCTTAGGGCACTCCAGCTCGCAGGCACGTGTATTCGTACAGTTGCCGAAGCCTAGCTCATCCATCTTAGCGATCATCGCCTTAGCACGCTTGTGCGCCTCAGCACGTCCCTGAGGTAGCAGAGCCAGCTGGCTCACCTTAGCAGAGACGAAGAGCATAGCGGAGCCATTTTTGCAGGCAGCAGCGCAAGCACCACAACCGATACAAGAGGCTGCATCCATCGCTTCGTCAGCCTTGTGCTTGGGGATGGGGATCGAGTTAGCATCAGGTACACCTCCCGTATTGACAGAGACATAACCACCAGCCTGTATGATCTTGTCATAGGCAGAGCGGTCGACCATCAAGTCGCGAATGATCGGGAAGCCAGCAGATCTCCAAGGCTCGACAGTGATGGTGTCACCATCCTTGAAGGTGCGCATGTGTAGCTGACAGGTGGTGATGGCATTGACAGGACCGTGTGGGTGCCCATCGATATACATAGAGCACATACCGCAGATACCCTCACGACAATCGTGGTCGTAGATAACGGGTTCCTTATCCTCGGCAATGAGCTGCTCGTTGAGTATGTCGATCATCTCAAGAAAAGAAGCGCTCTGAGGCACATCCTTGAGTGCATAGGTCTCAAAGTGTCCCTTCTCGCGGGGACCTCTCTGACGCCATACCTTGACTTTGATATTTATATTGTGATCCATTGCTATGATTATCTACAGGGTTGCTTAGTTCTTATAGTTACGCTGGAGACGCTCGGTGAATTCGTATACCAGTGGCTCCTTGTGCATGACAGGGTCTTGACCCTCGCCTTGATACTCCCAGCAGGAGACGTAAGCAAAGTTCTCATCGTCACGCTTTGCCTCACCCTCCTCAGTCTGATGCTCTATGCGGAAGTGTCCACCACAGCTCTCCTCACGGTCGAGGGCATCGTGTGCCATGAGCTCGCCGATCTCGAGGAAGTCTGCTAGACGCAGCGCCTTCTCTAGCTCGATGTTGAGATCGTCGACCTTACCTGGTAGGTGGAGGTCACTCCAGAATACCTTGCGCAGTGCCCTGATCTTCTCAATACCTGTCTGCAGGCTCTCCTTAGAGCGTGCCATACCGACATACTCCCACATGATGTGTCCTAGCTCCTTGTGGATGCTATCGACCGAACGCTTACCATGCATCGAGGCAATGCGCTGGATGCGCTCCTTGAGCGCCTTCTCAGCCTCGTCAAACTCCTTGTGGTCTACGCTAAAGTGCGGTACCTGGATCTGATCCGAGAGGTAGTTCTGTATCGTATAGGGCAGGATAAAGTAACCATCGGCCAGACCCTGCATGAGGGCTGAAGCACCGAGACGGTTAGCACCGTGGTCGGAGAAGTTTGCCTCACCGATAGCAAAGAGCCCAGGGATAGTGGTCTGTAGCTCATAGTCGACCCATAGACCACCCATCGTGTAGTGGATAGCTGGGTAGATCATCATCGGGGTCTCGTAAGGATTGTCGGCAGTGATCTGCTCGTACATCTGGAAGAGGTTGCCGTACTTGTCCGCAACAACATCACGCCCCATACGCTCGATAGCATACTTAAAGTCTAGGAAGACAGCGAGACCCGTATTATTGACACCGAAGCCAGCATCGCAACGCTCCTTAGCAGCACGGCTAGCGACGTCACGAGGTACTAGGTTACCGAAGGCGGGATAGCGACGCTCGAGGTAGAAGTCACGATCCTCCTCGGGGATGTCATTTGCCTTCTTGGTACCAGCTTGTAGTGCCTTAGCGTCCTCCAGCTTTTTGGGTACCCAGATACGTCCATCGTTACGGAGAGACTCAGACATAAGCGTTAGCTTGGACTGGAAGTCTCCGTGCTCGGGGATACAGGTCGGGTGGATCTGCGCCATACAGGGATTGCCAAAGTAAGCACCCTTCTTATAGCACTGCCAAGCAGCTGATCCATTGGAGGCAATAGCATTCGTCGTAAGGTAGAAGGCATTGCCATAGCCACCCGTAGCGATCACAACGGCATGAGCGGCAAAGCGCTCGATAGCACCTGTGACTAGGTTGCGAGCGATGATACCTCTAGCACGACCATCGATGATGACTAGGTCTAGCATCTCGTGACGGGTGTAGAGCTTGACGCTACCCTTGTGTACCTGACGGCTGAGTGCTGAGTAAGCCCCGAGGAGTAGCTGCTGACCCGTCTGACCACGAGCGTAGAACGTACGGGAAACCTGCGCACCACCGAAGGAGCGGTTATCTAGTAGACCTCCATACTCACGTGCGAAGGGGACGCCCTGAGCGACACACTGGTCGATGATTGCGTTAGACACCTCTGCGAGACGATAGACATTTGCCTCACGAGCGCGGTAGTCACCACCCTTGATGGTATCGTAGTAGAGACGGTAGATGGAGTCACCGTCGTTCTGATAGTTCTTTGCAGCATTGACACCACCCTGTGCAGCAATAGAGTGTGCACGTCGTGGTGAGTCCTGTATACAGAAGTTCAGCACGTTGAAGCCTAGCTCTCCTAGAGAGGCTGCTGCAGAGGCTCCTGCTAGACCAGTACCCACAACAATGACGTCGAGAAGACGCTTATTGGCGGGGTTGACTAGCTTCTGATGATTCTTATAGTTAGTCCACTTCTCAGCTAAAGCACCTGCTGGGATTTTGGCATTTAGTTCGCTCATATCTCTGATGGTTAAGATAGTTCGTAGATTAGATGATAGGAAGAGAAGCTACAGTATCCTCAGCGTAGGGGATAGCCTCATTAAGACTCTCAGGACCTGAGTAGATGAAGCCAAAGTAAACGACTACAACGGCAAAGATGAGTACCAGTAGTGTGGCGACGATGTAGCTGATGACATGGAGGCGGTTGAACCACTTCTTATTGTTCCATCCGAGTGTCTGGAAGGCACTCCAGAAGCCGTGCGTCAGGTGGAACCAGATAGCTACGAGCCATACGAGGTATAGGATTACCACCCAGACATTGCTAAAGGTCTGCACGACGAGCTGATAGCCCTCTGCGCTCTGACCGCCCGTCCACTCTTGTAGCTGCATCTTGCTCCAGAAGTGTGTTAGGTGAAAGACCAATAGCCCCAAGACGATGATGCCTAGGACAAACATGTTCTTGCTGGCCCAGTCTATCTTGGCACGAGTGAAGATAGCATAGCGATCATTACCACGCGCCTTGCGATTGAGGAGCGTCAGCCAGGCCGCATAGATAATATGTACAATGAAGCCTAACGCGAGGACTGGCACCATGATCTGTACCAATATGTTGGTACCCATGACGTGGCAGGCCTGATTGTACAGATCCGTAGGGAACTCGCTATTCAAGTTGATAGCATCGTAGACGGCCAGCAGGTTGATGCTGCCATGTAGCAACAGGAAGATAATCAAGAAGAGCCCAGATAGACTCATAATGAACTTTCTCCCGATCGATGATTTAAAGATCCACATATTTGTTGGTTTGGTTACTTAAGTGATGTTGTTATCAATGACTATTGGTCTGTCTAGATATGGCAAAAAGCTACGCAGCGCTACTCCTAAGAGCGACCTACCTAACCTTTACGATAGCGAGACTTACCCTTCACTCCACAAAGATACCAAAATACCTACAATTAACTACCATAACCTCATTC
>URKO01000141.1 GCA_900548415.1 uncultured Porphyromonas sp. | reverse complement strand
GATTGTCTAGACTTTGCAGAAAGGATGAAGCGCAAGGCGCTGAGGGTGAGGTCTGAAGGGAGCATACCTCCGTATGTAACCGAAGCCGAATCCCGAAAGCAACACAGCGATTCGCCTTTATGCAACAGTCTCCTCAAGCGAGACCGTGAGTCGTATTGGAAGAGCCGAGGCGGTGATGACACCACAACAGCGTAGCAACAAGACAGCTGGGCAGGGTCACCTGCTCTGCTCTTGCGGGTTATGAATGTATTACTTATCTTTGTGACGTAAGCAATAGACGAAATGCCGACGATATTTATAGCGTACGGGTTGCGCTTTTTCTTCTACGCAGACGACCACGAGCCGATGCACGTACACGTAGCACGAGGAGACGACCACGCAAAGATAGAGCTAGTGCCGCATCTCCGAGTAGTCTATAACAAGGGGCTAAAGGCGGGCGATCTTAGGCGGGCTATCGTGCTAGTGAGTGAGCGTTCTGAGGAGATTGTTAAAGCGTGGCATCAGTATCACTAAGACAAAAAGGATATGGAGACGATTCAGAAGATTTGGTTCGCCGATGGGCGCATCTATATGCGTACGACAGAGGGTGGGGAGTATAGCCGCCCCCTAGAGGCATTTCCCACGTTACTAGATGCAACCGATGAGGAGCGGGCGGGGTATCGTATCGAGTTCAGAGGAGAGGCAGTACGATGGGAGTCATTAGATGAGGATATACACATATCCAGCTTTTACAAGGACGAGGAGCCATGCCTAGACAATGAGGTTGCCGATATATTTAGACGGTTTCCCCAGCTCAATATATCTGAGATAGCCCGTAGCGTAGGTATCAGTACGGACTTGCTCAGGAGGTATATCTATGGTATCAAGACGCCAGAGCCCGAGCGGCTCAATCATATCAAGAGGACACTTCACGACCTGGCTAGAGAGCTAGCAGCGGTATAGCCACAACAAGAGGGCGACAGCCTGCCCCGCTGGGTAGACCAGCTAGAGCAACTCATCTCGCAGTCGTGATAGCTTCGCATCGAAGCCCTACAAAATACTAAGCCCCCCTCATCACTAGACGAGGGGGGCTTCTTTTATCTCTCAGCTCTTCGGCTAAACGGTTCCTACGTTGGAACTAATGAGTTCCTCCCTTGGAACCGAAAAGTTCCTCCGCTGGAACTAAAAAGTTCCTCCCTTGGAACTGAAAAGTTCCTCCCTTGGAACTAAAAAGTTCCAAGAGGGGAACTGATTTTGGAACTCGTATCTACTACGGGATCAGCACGATACGATCAGGCAAAGATAGAGTGGCGCAGCCGTCTAGTCGAGAGGTAGGAGACGCACCACGTCGCCCAGTATCGGATAGAAGATGAGTTGATCGAGGACCCTCTGGCCAGATGCTTCGATGGCGCGCTGATAGCAGTCGAGCTGTCCCTTGTAGCGACCAGCGTAATGCGGGTTCGTGGGATCTAGTAGCTGCTGCGTCGTACCTGAGTAGGTCTTGAAGTCTATCAAGACAACTCCCTCAGCCGTCTCCCAGACCATATCGATGGAGCCAGTGATGACCTGCCCGTCCACTTGCTGCTTGAAGGGTAGCTCATGGCGCTGAGCAATCGGCTCTCCGTACTGAGCTCGGAGAAACTCCACAAAGTGCGACCAACTCCTCTGCAGCGCCTCTACCGAGGTGAGATGCCCTTGTAGCTGATAGGCACTCACGAGCTGCGCCATCGCTTCCGAGTCTTGCATATCTATCGATGAGAAGATCTGGTGTATGCAGTCGCCAACGAGATTGTCGCTCGCTTGACCGACTCGTGGTATGCGCTCGCCACTCTCATACAGGAGCTCTGCTCGCCCCTGTCCCGCGACCATACTAGGGCTGACATTCCTCAGGCTGTAATGTTGTAGCGGTTCGTACAGTGGCACATTTGTCGTAGCGGACTCGGACGAAATCGGCTCAGACGCTTCGCCAGTCTCGTTCATTTCGCTCGGCTCCTCTTCTTCAGGAGTCAGCGTATGCACTACGAAGGGTTGACCCACAGCGAGACAATCCACGCTATCAGACAGGTTGTCCAGAGTCTCTATGGGGTGAAGTCCTATTTGCTGGAACCACTTCAAAGGTTTAGTCTTATATACCGCTAGACTCAGCGCATCTCTCGCCCTTGTCACACCGACATAAAGTAGCCGCGCAGCCTCATATCGCTCGCTCTCGACGATCTGCTGGAGCTCCTTAGAGGAGGTGAGCCGAGCGAGATACTCCTCAGGCGCACTTGTCATCAAAGAGCTACCAAAGAGCCACGGCAATACCGTGATACGTGCCTCTGGGTAGAGGTTGTCCTGTGAACAGCGCTCCACGCGTCTCGCATGCACTCCAAAGAAGGATTGGCGTATCAGCTTTTTCTCCTCGATCGGATCATGATCTAGGTCTATGAGTATCACATGCCTCCACTCTAGTCCCTTAGCACCATGATAGGTGACGAGGTTGACCCCGTCACGATCGCCAGACGACATAGGCGGTGTCTGCGACATGTAGTCTAGAAAGCCTGAGAGCGTGGCGGGTAGCGTCATCTGCACACAGCGCTCCTCGTAAGTCTGCGCCGCCTGTATCATCACGTCAAAGATGCTGCCCCCCAGCTCAGACCGTACATAGTCCGTTGCTCTCTGGTATAGTCCAAACTCTACGACCAGGCTCTCGACCAAAGCTGCCGCCGAGTAGTGCTGCAGTCGCTCTCGCTCCTGGAGTACTGCAGCTATCAGTGGAAGGTGGTCTAACCAGCGTGCCCCATCTTCTGACTCTTTGTTTTGATGGGCTAGCTTGTCATCGATAAGCCGCTGTAGCGTATAGCCAGGCTCTGTGATAAAGGCTATCTGCGCCCTCGCTAGCGTATCACTCGCATCTATGACCAGCTGAATGAGTGAGGTGATCAGTAGATAAGCGCCCGTCTCGCTGATGTCGATCCCCTCGCGATTGACAGGGATGCCCCGGTCAGCTAGCATTGACGCCAACCGATCTATGCGATCATTTTGACGAGCTAGGATAGCGATGTCTTGAGGAGGTACGCCTCTGCCTACCATCTCGGCGACTTCCTTAGCGATAGTCGCGAAGAACTTATCTTTATTGGTCGCCTGCACAGCCCAGAGCGTTAGCGGGTGACCCTCCTCTAGCTGCTTACGATCTGGCATCAGGCGTATCCGATCTTCTGGCATAGAGTTGCTGAAGACGGGTACGAAGATCCTATTCGTCAGCTCCACGATGCTGGGCAGCGAGCGGTAGCTGCGCGGGAGCGTCTCCATCTGATTGCCGTTCTCCGGGGTCGCCTCAATGATCTTCATGACAGCATTAGTCAGATCGATGTCTGTACCTCTAAAGCCGTAGATAGCTTGCTTGGCATCGCCCACCCAGACGTTGTACTCCATCACCTGGCTCAGCATCTCAAAGGCGCGAACCTGTACGGGCGAGCTATCTTGAAACTCATCGACCATCAGACAGCTGAAGCTCGCTTGAATATCCCGCACAGCCTCCTCGTGCTTGAGTAGCTCTATCAGGTAAAGCTCCATGTCGTTGTAGTCTACGAGGTTGTGCTCTTTCTTAAATCGTCTATACTCCTCTCGCCAGCGCTCAGCTAGATCGAAGAGACAAGTGATATAGCGGCACTGCAAGTCAAAGACCTCTGGAGAGTCCCAAATGTTGCCCATCATAGCGAGGAGCTCATCTACCGTGGACACTTGACCTCTAAGGGTTTGAGGCAAGTTACCGAGGAAGCTTCGCGCTTGGTCGTATGTCACGATAGAGACTGTCTCCTTAGCGAGACTAGAGAGTAGCCTCTCTATGGTATCGTCACGCTCCTGCTGCTTTTGAGAGGCTCTCCCATTGCGATTAGCCACTCGGAGAGCCTGCAGGCACTCGATGTGTGACTCTTTGCGCAATGGGCTAGCGCCCGCCTGCGGTACGCAGAGCTTTCCCCACGTTTGAATCGAATGCGCTAAGCTAGGCTGTAGGTCTTCGATCTCATACTTAGTCGCCTCCTCGATCAGCGTCTTCAGATCTGCTCGCCAGAAGTCGCGATCTGGCACCGCAGTCCTGTTTGGACCGCTCTTGCAGATGTTAAAGTAGTTGCGAAAGCGCGAGAGAAACTGTACCTCTTCGGGCGTGGGCAGCAGGGCTAAGGACTGACTGATGTAAAAGCTCGTATCCTCTTCGGTCATCACCTGCAGATCGGGGCTGATGCCTAGATAATACCAGTACTTCTGGATCAAAGCGTTGGCGACGCTATGCACCGTGCCTATGAGCGACTGGTCTAGTCGCTCCGCCTCGTCAAAGTAGCCTTTCTC
>URKO01000140.1 GCA_900548415.1 uncultured Porphyromonas sp. | reverse complement strand
CGCCTTGCGCTTCATCCTTTCTGCAAAGTCAGGACAATCTTGCTTGCAAGATTGTGAGACTGTTGACTTTTGCAACAGTCTCCACTCTGTGTAGGTGAGCGAGCGAATCGCTTGGTAGCCCACCTCGTGGCTATGCGTGTGGCAGTCTAGAAGTTTGGGATGGCCTGTGCCTTGCTCTGTAGCTCTGATCTCCAGGCTCATTGTCGTGGTGGCACGGGGTCGTAACCCACATGTCGGTTGAAGGGGTTACATCGTAAGAGTCTCCAGATAGTTAGCCAGCTTCCCTTTAGAGCTCCATGCACCCTCAGAGCCTCTAGTGCGTACTGCGAGCAGGTCGGCGTAAAGCGACAGCTGGGTGGCAGTAGCGGTGAGATAAAGTGACGATAAAACTTGACAGGGTAGCTCAGCAGGCGTACCGCTAGTGAGCGTTGCAGTGAGTTGTCTTGTTCAGTTTTCGCAGTCTGCTCCTGACGATCGGTCGCGGGTTCAGTAGCGGGGGAGGTCGGGTTAGCTTTTTCTATCTCCTTGACGATACGTGCTATGGCTCGCTCTACCGCATGCTCTAGCTCTAGATAGGTCGGCATCGTCTTAGCGACAGATTGTAGCGCCACTCGTATCGTACAGTGGTGCTGTGTTGCAGCCTGCCAGAGCGGAGCTTTGTGGCGGCGATAAGCAGCGCGGGTCATGCGCTTGATGCGGTTGCGGTCTACAGCATGCTTGAAGCGACGCTTAGCGACCGAGGTCATGACAGCCACTTGTGCCTGACCTTCTGGCATCTGCGTGGCGATAGGCTCCGCGAGCCATACGATGCGGATGGGGTAGGAGACGAACGAACGCCCGCAACTATGTAGTCGCTCTATCTCCTCACGCAGATAGAGTCGCTCACCTTTGGGTAGACGTTGGTTCTGGTGGGAGCGAGGGGAGTCTTCCTCCGTAGTCATCCCTCTTGCTCGGCAAGGTAGTTGTGCAGTAGCTTAGGCATCGGCGGATCCTGACGACTGCCCGTAGACTTGATATCTACTCTGAGCCCTAGCTCCTCAGCTTTCTGTGCGGTCTTAGGACCTACCGTAGCGATGATCATATCCTCCTGCTTGAAGTCAGGGACATTCTCAAAGAGCGAGGTGATCCCTACGGGACTGAAGAAGATGATCATATCGTAAGGTAGTGGCTTCTCAAGCTCTAGCTCACGAGGTATGGTGCGGTACATGATCGACTTGGTATAGTCTATCCCCGCCTCTGTAAGTAGGTCAGAGAGCTTAGCACTGTGCTCCTCTGCGACGGGGAGGAGGTACTTCTCCCCTTTGTGCTTGACAATCACCTTGACAAGGTCTTCGGTACGTCCTGTCGGTGAGAAGAAGACTTTGCGCTTGCGGTAATTGACAAACTTCTGTAAGTATGGCGCGGACATCTCTGAGCTGCAGTAATACTTCATCGTGTCTGGCATCGTGATGCGCATCTCTTTCATCAGGGTGAAAAAGTGCAAGATAGCAGTACGAGAGGTAAAGATGATGGCTGTGTAATCCAATGGATTGATGCGCTGCTGGCGAAACTCTTTTGCTTCAACTGTCTCGACACGAATGAACTGCTTGTAGTCAAGCTCCACTTGATACTTCTCAGCAATTTCGGTGTATGGATTGGCCATCAGTGGGGCGGGCTGAGAAATAAGTATTTTTTTAATCCGGGACATACGCACAGGCAGGGGCTAATGGTATATGATAGATTCTTTCACAGGATCAGCATTCCAAAGCCTATGAGATAGGCAAGAGGAGCCATTTCCTGGCTGCAAAGGTACAAAGAAATAAGCAAAGGAGTCACCCCAGCCTCCCCAAGCCAGCGTGCTGTGGGCACGATGATCGCAAGGCGCCATAAGAGGATTACAGAGATCGTCAGCCATAGTGCGACCCCCTGCCAGACGCCCGCCAGTAGCAGCAAGGAGCTCAGATAGAGAGGCAGCGGCCACAGCCACTCTAAGATGCCGTAGTGACGCACCCAGTGTAGGTAAAAGGCGTAGTCGAGATAGATCCCCGCCAGCAAACGGTTGATACCTAGGTACAGTCCGCTCAGGATCAAGCTACAGAGTGCTAGCAGCCCTACCTGCGAGAGCGTCGTCCACAGTTCGCCCGAGGGAAGCCCAGCGTAGTAGCGTAGTAGCAGATAACCAGTCACGCCGACCAGCAGGTGTCGTTGCAACCCTCCGAGGATCGCATAGGTACCAACAGATACCCGATGTACTAAGCTGCGAAAGAAAATGTGTCCTCTATTATATAGTAGCGCATCTACCGAGCGGGACAAGAGAGAGCCGACCCACATCTGCATCAGTGCTGGGAGTAAGAGCAGTATGAGGAGCAATAGTAAGATGATATCCTCTGCTCCTCGATCTACCCCAAAGGGAGTCAACGCCCACAACCCGACCGAGCTCTCCATACACGCAAGAGTAATCTACAATGTGGCTAGATGAGCGCGTAGCTGCGCCACCTGCTCCTCCAGATCCTGCACCCCATCATTGCGGATCTGATAGAGAGGCAGCTCTGGATACCTCTGCTGCAGAGTTGTAAAGGTGTATGAAGCTTGACGATCGATCCGTGCCTGTACCTGCTCGCGGGTGGTTCCGTCGCGCTTTTGGACACGAGCCACACGTACCGACTCAGGCGCCGTCACGACGACCACAGCGTCGCAGAGACGATAGAAGCCTGACTGCCACAAGATAGCACTCTCTAGGACGACCCACCCCTCGGGGTCATCCTGCTCCATCGCCCACGCCGTCAGTCTCTCAGACACATAGGGGTGAATGATCTGCTCTAGCTGGTGCAATAGCGACTTACCCGCATCAGATGGTGCGAAAACCTTGCGAGCTATCTCATCATAGCGAGGCTTTCCATCTGGATTATAAACTTCTGCACCTAATAATGCGACCACTTGTTGACGCACCTGCTCGCTTTCGGTGTAAGCTCCACGAGCTACCGCATCGCTATCCATTAGGGGTAGCCCCGCCTCGACAAGCATCTGACCGACGAAGCTCTTGCCCGCACCGATCCCTCCTGTCAATCCTAAGATGCGAGGGGGCGTTGAAGAGGAGGTGAGCTGCTTTTCGGTCATGTCCAGTAGCCACTACGGCTCAGCAGTCTCTAGGATATACTGTACCGCCTTGGGAGAGGGCATAGCGCGCACCACCCAGTCGGGTAGTCCCTCGACTCTCACGGGTAGCATCTCCGGTCGTTTCTCGCCCTGCTGCACCGCTTCTGCGAGCTGTTGCAGATCGACCACCACCGAGATCTTGTCCCCGATAGGCTTATTGTAGTCTGTGATAGGCATCGTCAGGGTCAGAGAGACACGAGCTGGGAGCAACTTAGCGACAAAGCCTGAGGGCGTGTTAAGCGCCTCGACAGGTAGCTCGATGCGTCTCTCCGTCAGCTCGACGACTGAGATCTGCAACTGCACACTATCGGGCGAAGTATAGACGTGGGGGATCTCTTCAAACGGCACCCGCACCGCTTTGTCTTGCGATAGGTTCTTGTAGGTCAACGCTTTGGTATGTATCTCGCTAATCCCCGCCAGGGCTTCACGACTACCATACAGCTCGACCGTCGTAGGAGTCATCGTCAGCGGCAGTACCATATAGCCATCCTTAGCAGAGGCCGACACATGGTTCACCACTGGCACCTCTTTCCTCTGGAGAGGATATGCGCGCAGCGAAATCTGATTAGGATAGATGTCTCGGATCTGTATAGAGCTCCCTAGGCTCTCACGCACCTTCTGTGTCAAGACGGCACTGCTAAAGAGGATGCGCCCTCCCTGCGGCACTCGCTGTGGCATAGAGAGCGAAATCGGAGGCACGCCCTTCATCCAGCGGAAGAGGAGCTGAGAGCCTTTTGCCGAGACGCTGACATCTAACGCCGTCGGCTGATCCCCCTCTAGTCCTATCTCTCCCGGCATCTCCTCATATACGATCGGTACATGGACTATCGAGGTCGTGCCACGTGAGAGCGTCTGCATAAACCATAAGGCGGTCGCTAAGAGTACCCATACAGCGATCCCCAGCAGTCGTCTCAAGCGAGGGACGCGCTGCTTACGCACCACAGGATCTCCACCTGTGCGAGGCTTAGGGGTCAGATTGAGTCGC
Organism: uncultured Porphyromonas sp.; assembly: GCA_900548415.1. Classification (GTDB taxonomy): domain Bacteria; phylum Bacteroidota; class Bacteroidia; order Bacteroidales; family Porphyromonadaceae; genus Porphyromonas; species Porphyromonas vaginalis. The sequence goes on along the minus strand of URKO01000140.1, from coordinate 237 downwards.
ACTGCTCCCGTCTTAAGAGTTCGGAGGGGCTATTAGCGGGCGTTGGGATCCGTGCCGAGCGGATAGACCGAGCTCTTGGCAATCTCTATGCGCACGTCACGAGCTATCTCTACCTCGAAGGTCTGCTCGTTTACCTTGCGGATCTCGCCATGCACACCACCAGCCGTTATGACTGCATCGCCTACAGCGAGCGCATCACGCTCCTGCTGCAGCTTCTTCTGACGCTTGCTCTGAGGA
>URKO01000139.1 GCA_900548415.1 uncultured Porphyromonas sp. | reverse complement strand
GTCTCCACATCTTCCGTGTAGATCACCTCGCGCTCTAGGAGTAGCTGCGCCAGCTGGTGATGCTGCTCGGCATACTGTGTTAGGATCTCCTTGGCACGGGCATACTGTGTGGCAATGAGCTTGGAAACCTCCTGATCGATGATGACTGCCGTCTCCTCACTGTACGGCTTTTGGAAGGTATAGCCGTCGCTCTGCGAGTCAGCATAGTTGAGGTTGGGAAGCTTGTCACTCATACCATAGTAGGTGATCATGGCGTAAGCGATCTTGGTGACACGCTCTAGGTCGTTGGCGGCACCTGTTGAGATGCGATTGAGGAATAGCTCCTCAGCAGCACGACCGCCCAGCAGCGAGCAGAGCTCGTCGAGGAGTACCTGCGTGTGGGTGATCTGTCGCTCCTCTGGCATATACCAAGCGGCTCCAAGTGCCTTGCCACGAGGTACGATGGTGACCTTGACCAAGGGGTTGCCATACTCGGTCATCCAGCTGATGGTGGCGTGACCCGCCTCGTGGATGGCTATGCTACGACGCTCGTCCTCGGTGATGATCTTGTTCTTCTTCTCCAGACCTCCGATGATACGATCCACCGCATCCATAAAGTCTTGCTTCTCGATCGCCTGCTTGTCGTGGCGGGCCGCTATGAGCGCAGCCTCGTTGCAGACGTTTGCTATGTCTGCTCCCGAGAAGCCTGGCGTCTGTCGCGATAGTTGATCCACGTCTACGTCTGCGCCTAGCTTGAGTCCCTTCATGTGTACGAGGAAGATCTCCTTGCGGTCGTTCAGGTCGGGTAGGTCTACGTAGATCTGACGGTCGAAGCGACCGGCACGTAGGAGTGCCTTGTCGAGGATGTCCACACGGTTCGTCGCTGCGAGGATGATTACGCCGCTATTGCCGTCGAAGCCGTCCATCTCGGTGAGGAGCTGATTGAGCGTGTTCTCCCGCTCGTCATTACTGCTGAAGCCGGCGTTCTTGCTACGAGCACGCCCCACGGCATCGATCTCGTCGATGAAGATGATACAGGGCGACTTCTCCTTAGCTTGCTTGAAGAGGTCACGGACGCGTGAGGCACCCACACCGACGAACATCTCCACGAAGTCTGAGCCTGAGATCGAGAAGAACGGCACGTGCGCCTCGCCAGCGACCGCCTTCGCAAAGAGCGTCTTACCAGTGCCTGGAGGACCCACGAGGAGCGCACCCCTGGGGATCTTGCCGCCCAGCTTGGTGTACTTGTCGGGGTTCTTGAGGAACTCGACAATCTCCTGTAGCTCCTGCTTAGCTTCGTGCAGTCCCGCCACATCGTCAAAGGTGACGTGCGACTCATTCTTGTCATAGAGCTTAGCCTTGGACTTGCCCACGTTAAAGACTCCGCCAGGGCCACCATTCTTACCATCAGGACCAGCGCTCATACGCCGGAAGATCCATATCCAGAAGACAAGAAGCAGAATCAGCGGAGCCCAGTTGGCTAGCATGAGCCAAAAGTTCATGCCGTCGGTCTTATACTTGACATCTATGGTGACCTCCTCCCTTTGGACAAACTCGTCAAAGCGATCTACCGATGGCAGGGTACACTTGACCTGATACTGAGCTTTGGTAATACTAAAAGGGAAGCTCCGCTGCTCTAGATTCTGTAGCTCCTGCTCGCTGTAGACCATGCTCACCTTCTTAGGATTGAGCGTGGCGACAGCGACACCCTTGGTGCGGTTGACCTCCACCTTGGTGGCGACCTCCTTGCGGAGCAATTGCTGAAACTCCGTCCAGTCCACCTCCTTATTATTAGTAGGCTGCTCAGACGGAAGGAAGAAGAGCATCGCCAATATCAGAATGGCCGATAGGTAGAGCCACATCGGATTAAAGCGACGCTTGCCACGTCGTGGGTCCGATCCCTGCGGGTTAGGTGTGGGAGTACCCAGAGGGTTTTTTATATGCTTATTCATCAATAGAGTTCTTTCTAGTTCATCTCTCAAAAAGCGTACCACAATCTACCTCGCAGACCTATTGGCACACCTTTGCTCGCAAAGGTACAAAATAACCCTATAGAGCCTTTGTGTCTCAGCGAGGTGCTTGTTAGAGCTTTAGGAGAGGAAGCCGAGGAGGACACCCGCAGCTACGGCTGAGCCGATGACGCCTGCCACGTTCGGACCCATAGCATGCATCAGCAGGTAGTTCGTTCGGTCGTACTTGACGCCCTCGATCTGCGAGATACGAGCCGAGTCAGGAACGGCCGATACACCCGCATTGCCGATCAGCGGATTGATCTTGTTGCCCTCCTTGAGGAAGAGGTTCATCAATTTGACGAAGAGTACCCCCGAGCAGGTGGCTATGATAAAGGAGAGCGCACCGAGCATAAAGATCTTCACCGAGTCGAGCGTAAGGAAGTGCGTGGCCTGCGTCGAGGCTCCTACCGTCACACCGAGGAGGATCGTGACGATGTCGATGAGCGGCTCACGAGCTGTACGAGCTAGACGGTCGCACACGCCACTCTCCTTGAGGATGTTGCCGAAGAAAAGCATCCCTAGTAGAGGTAGACCAGAGGGCACGAGGAATCCCGTCAAGAGAAGTCCGAAGATAGGGAAGAGGATACGCTCTACACGAGACACCTTGCGGGGCGCCTTCATTCTGATGCGTCGCTCCTTATTAGTAGTCAGCAGACGCATGAAAGGCGGCTGTATGATCGGCACCAGAGCCATGTAGGAGTAAGCCGAGACAGCGATAGCTCCGAGTAGATCGGGAGCTAGCTTCGACGAGAGGAAGATAGCCGTCGGGCCATCAGCACCTCCGATGATACCGATAGCACCAGCAGCATTTGGCTCGAATCCCAGCTGCAAGGCGATCATATAGGCACCAAAGATGCCAAACTGCGCAGCTGCGCCGACCAGCATCAGTTTAGGATTAGAGATCAGTGCCGAGAAGTCCGTCATCGCCCCGATGCCGAGGAAGATCAGTGGCGGGTACCATCCCTGTCTCACCCCTTGGTAGAGGATGTTGAGGACAGAGCCCTCCTCATAGATACCGATCTGCAAGCCTGCATCCTTAAAGGGGATATTGCCGATCAGCATACCAAAGCCAATGGGGATCAAGAGCAGAGGCTCGAACCTAAAGCGTATGCCTAGGAAGATAAATAGGGCGCCAATGAGAATCATGATCACGTGACCCGTCGTCACATTGGCAAAGCCGGTGTAAGTAGAGAAGATCTCTATATTTTCAACAAGGAAGTTCCAGAAGTTCATAAGGCTATCTTGTTAATCGCTTAGGTCTAATGTTACGCTTTCAGTCGCTTACAGTCCACCGTAGGCCGCATCATCTGTGTCTTATCACTCCACGGGGTGTAAGGCAGCGTGCGGGGACGTATTGTCAGCCGTCCAGGAGCCTCGCCACCGCCCATCTCGAGCTCGCTCGTCAGAGCCAGTGAGATAGCGACAGCCACGAGCGGATCTTCGGTCGTGCTAGTTGCTACCGTAGGCTCTTGATGTAGTCGATTGTGTAGACTCTCTTGACGCGCTTCGATACGCATGGCTACAATTCCGACTAGCTTATAGGCCAAGAAGAGGATCAGTAAGCCTAAGAAGACTACCAGCATAGCGGTGACAGTCATCACAAAGCCGTTGGGATCAGCCTCTTGTAGGCGGTCTATCTTCTCGTTTTTGTCCTTGACCACATTGTTTGATCCAGGCGTCGTGTGCTGTGTGATATGCCACGCCTCGGCAGCTACAGCTGTACGCACCCCGTCATCGATACGAGCGTAAGAGTTGTTGGCGGGGATCGCTGCTGGCACCTCTACCTCATCGATGATGGTGCTCCCATCGTTGCTAATCAAGGCTAGATAGTGAGAGACGTTAGGTGATAGGGTAAAGTTCAGGTGAAAGGTGCCTCTCAGTGGCATCTCATCAGCAAAGAAGACGACACTCTGCCGTGGCTTAATAGCTGTCAGCACATCCCCCTTAGGGATCATATACTTCTTAAGATCTTGCGGATCATCAGTCAGGAAGCAGCCCGCTAGGTTTATCGACCCCGCAGAGGAGTTGTAGATCTCGATCCAAGGGCTACGCTTACCGTAGCTGTCTATGTAGTTATCTACATTATCTATCATCACCTCATTGATCCGAGCCGCCGTGACACTCTGTGCTGAGAGCGGGAGGGAGGCCCATAGGGTGGCTATGGTAGAGAGCAGTAGTAGTCTCTGTAAGGCAGGTAGGGTGACTCGTTGCATAAGCTCACATTATATATCGCTAAAATTAGACCACCAAAGGTACGTTTTCTTTGGCAAAGTACGAGCATGGTTGGGATCAACTTTAGGACTGACGTACTATATAATGAGCTCATCGACCTCTCTATTCCTCGCTTGTCGTTATGTGCAGCTCCTGAAAGTGCGATTATAATGCG
>URKO01000138.1 GCA_900548415.1 uncultured Porphyromonas sp. | reverse complement strand
GAGAAAGGAGGGAATCGGACAAATTTCCCCGTAAAGATATGTAAATAGAGGTTAGAGGTTAGCTCATTTCTCCAGAACGATCTACTCGATTTCCCCCTCAAAAAGCTTTTACCGGACAGCAGTATTTAGCGAGTGATCGTCTGGGAGCGACCTTGTAGGTTGCCGGCAGACTGCCGTGTTGTGGTCGGATTGTTACGAAGAGGCGAGCCACTCCCAGTGCCGAGGGGCTGCGTCTGAGTCTTGCCCTGCTTGTTGTCTTGCCCCTTCTCCTGTTCCTTAGGAGGAGCGCCTATCTCTACATTTTCGCCACGCGCTCGCGCCTCTCGCTCCTCGGCACGTGAGGGGAGTCCCATGATCTTACGCTCACGATCTGTCGGGTTCCAGCGCTTGCCGTATCGCTCTCGCATACGCTGCGCGTACTCGACGTTGAGATCGCGCTTTTCTGTTCCTGTATTAGCACGACTGCCTTCTCCCTCAGCTTGCTTATCTCCCTCCAGCTCTTTCGGGCGCTGCTCTGCTAGGGGCGTACCATCGTATGCCCACTTCTGCTCCGTGGCAAAGCGCGCCTGTACATTCACCGTCTGAGGCAGATAGCGCACAGGCTCAGGAGGAGTCGCTGGGTAGACGCCCCCATCCCAAGTGCCATTGCCATTAAGGTCCACATAGAGCTTGAGGAAGTAAGCCCCAGGAGCCAGCTCCGTAAAGGTGACTAAGCCTGCGCTGTCGGGCTGAGCTGTAGCCAGCACCTCCTCTTTACTACTGAGTAGGTAGACGTAGAGCAGGCTCTCCGTGGGGTAGCCTGTGAGCGTCACTGCGAGAGAGCCCACTTCGGCCGCAGAGGCGATCTTGAGATCCTTCTGTGCCGGAGCACTGACACCACCATAGAGTCCCGTTATGGCAGCGGTATCTACGGTGAGTCGGTAAGTAGTCCCAGGCTCTTTGGCAAAGTCTACCAGCCATCGGCAACGTCGTATGCTGTCAGGTCTTAACTGACAGGAGATAGGCTGTGGCACCGAGTCGACCAACTTAGCGAGCTGTACCAAGGTCGTGTCAATGCCCAGGATCGGCACATCGTAGCTAATCCAGAGGGAGTCACGGGTCGTCTCTTTGTTGATATCATCGAGCGAAAGGAGCGTGACAGCACTTAGATCATTCTTTGGATCTGCTAGAGCGGTGGAGTCACTCGCCTGAGTGAGGCTGTCGGTAGCCGTCTGAGGTGCGGCTATCTTCGGTTGCTTCTTAGGCTTAGCTTTAGCCTTAGCAGCCTGCACTCTAGGTGCCTGTAGCGTCATCGTGTCGAGCTTATTGATCGGACTACCTATCGAGTCAGTCGTAGGATAGGCAAACGCCACCACCACGGAGTCTCTTGCCAGTGAGTCGTGAGGCGAGAGCCAGTAGACGAGACTCTTACGATCTGTCGAGAGGTCAGGATAGTAGCTCGTGGCGGTCGTCAGGTAGTCTGGCGAGAGGATCGTAAGCTGTGGCAGCGTATCAATAGGCTCTGTAAAAGTCGCCATGAGCGACATCGAGTCACGTCTCGTAAGTCGCTCGAGACGGATAAGATTCGTCTTCGGACGTGTCAAGAGGAGCACCAGATCGTTGGGCAAGTAGACGTAAGGCGAGACGCTGTCTGTCGCCGCCGCAGTACTGTCTGCCGTTGTTGTAGGCTCGTCCCCCTTAGAGAGCAAACTATCTGCAGACGCTCCCAGCGAGTCGGCTGCACTTTGCAACGAGTCGGCCGTATTTCGAAGCGAGTCCACCTTTGTCTCCTTTGTTTCCTTGGCGGGCATGAGAGCCGAGCGGTGTACCACCTCGGTGCGAAAGCTGTCGGGCGTGATCGCAAAGCTCTCGTTCGGAGCGTTGTAACTATAGCTACGATCCATGTCGATGAGCGCGATGGCGTAGTAAGCTCCGTCTCGTACGTTCTCTAGAGTAAAGCGCCCCTGATCGTCCGTATAGGTCATGCGGGTCATCGGACGGTCTAGCGTATCCACAGGGAGTGGCGTCGCGTAGACACCCGCTAGGATACGCGGCACCGGCTGTAGCGTGTAGGCATCGAGTACCTGCCCCGCCACCTGCATCGTATCTAGATAATCGCCAGTACTAAAGGCGTAGACATACTGCTCGATGTAGTTACCCTCGTTGTAGTCCTTGATGGCACGATTGAAGTTGATCGTGTAGGTCGTGTTCGCGATGAGGCTATCTTGGTAAGTGATGACCAGCTGCTTCTGATTAACCAAAGCCTTCGGCGGAATGCGCTGTGGTGGTGAATAGATCACCTTATCCTCGCCTCGCTCAAGTTGTATGTACTCATCGAAAGTGATGCGCACACGATGCGACGTAACATGCGTACTACCCTCCTCAGGCGTGCAGCGCACTACACGAGGCGGGGTCATATCGTAGGGTCCTCCCTCTGGCGAAGATTGCTTGGCACATCCCACAGCTCCTAGGATAAGGAGCAGGAAGGTAACTAAAAGCGTGGAGAGCTGCTGGTGCGGATGAGACATATATGGTGGTGGCTATATAGCTTTAGATAGTTCCCTCACGGAGCAGTTGTGGTGTATCACCCGTGCAATCGATGATCGCCCCATGACCACCAGGAGCCACTCCTCCATCGATGATCAGGTCCACCAAATGCCCGTAGTACTCCTCGATGAGCTCAGGGTCGGTCAGGTAGTTCGTGTCGTATCCCTCTGGCAGGTCTGGCAACGAGCCCGTCAGGAGCGGCTCCTCCAGTTCCTCCAGTATGATGCGTGTCACGGGATGCTTGCAGAGCTGCACGCCCACCTCCTTGCGTTGGCGAAAAGGCGTCGGGAGCGTCGTCGTCGGAGGCAGTATATAGGTAGCAGGCTCGTACTCGCCCGACTTCATCAGGGCAAAAGTATCGTCTCCCAGCTTAGCATACTGAGCCACCTCGCCAAGGTCTTGGCACATGATCGCCAAAGTGTGACGCTTGCTGTCTACCCCTTTGATCTGGCACACCTGCTCCACGGCACGCTTCTTCAGCGCCGAGCAACCAAGCGCATAGCCTACACCTGTAGGGTAGATAATCACTCCGCCACTCTCCAGGCATTGGACCACCTCACGCACCACAGCGTAGTCGGGGGTGTCCGCATAGATCTTCGTTAGCATAGTGTATTAGAGCGCATAGAGGTAAGCGATCTCCTCCGCCCAGAGCTCAGGCACGGGCGTCTCTAGGACGATCGGGATATTGTCTAGATGTGGGTCGTCCATCAGCATTTTGAAAAGCTCTGTACCCATAAAGCCCTTGCCAATAGACTCATGACGATCCACACGAGTGCCCAAATCCTTCTTGCTATCATTCAGATGAATGGCGCAGAGCTTGTCGTAGCCGATGATATCGTCGAAGGCTTGCCACATAGCCGTGTAGCCATCGGCCGTGCGTATCTCATAGCCCGCCGCCAGCGTGTGCGCTGTGTCGATGCATACACCCACACGGCTAGTATCCTCAACGAGCGAGATGATGTAGGCGAGCTGCTCGAAGGTGTAGCCCACGTTGGTCCCTTGACCCGCCACATTCTCCAAGACCAGCTTAACTCCCTCCGACTCGGCCAGCACAGCATTCATCTCAGCGGCTATGTACTCCATACACTGCTCCTCAGAGATCTCCTTGAGGTGGCTCCCTGGGTGGAAGTTGAGCAAGCTCAGCCCCAACTGCTCGCAGCGATGCATCTCATCGATCATCGCATGGCGACTGCGCTGACGCTTGGCAGCATCCGCATTACCTATATTATATAGGTAGCTCGCATGAGGTAGGATATGCTCGCGCTGTATGCCCACCTGATCACAGTTGGCGATAAAAGCGTCGATCTGCTCCTTGGTGTAGGGCTTAGCATTCCACTGCCGCTGGTTCTTGAGAAAGAAAGCGAAGGCACGCGCGCCCAGTTCGCCAGCACGTAGCGGAGCCTCCTCCACGCCACCAGCAGCGCTCACATGCGCTCCGATATATTTATTAGGATGTTTGGTATAGCTCATGATGAAAACGGTTAGTCGTATAACCCTAACTCTCGCAAAGATACAGAAAAAGCAGCGAGCTATCCTCTCCTCCGAGTAGCCTCGACCTCGTAAATCTCCAAAATGAAAATAGCTCCCTGCACACTGCAAGGAGCTATTCGTAAGAGTGATGTATCACTTGTGACCTCGGAGGGGCTCGAACCCTCGACCCACTGATTAAGAGTCAGTTGCTCTACCAACTGAGCTACGAAGTCAAGCTTCATTCTGGAGCCCATCTGGGTCTTCCTTCCTGAACCGTGATGCAAAGGTACAACTTTTTCTGAACAATGCAAGCGTTTCGAGCAACTTTTTTTCGTCACATACGTTCTGCCCCACCGATCAGACGCCTCAACGGTCTGATACATCCGCCGT
>URKO01000137.1 GCA_900548415.1 uncultured Porphyromonas sp. | reverse complement strand
TGAGCTTTTTCGCTAACTTTGCTGACGTATGAACGGAGATCCATTTGATATACGCGAGGAGCGTACGCCCCCGCAGAGTTTGTCTGACCTGCAGCAGGAGGAGCAGTTGCGCCCCTCCTACTTCGACAGTTTCCGAGGTCAGGGACATGTTGTGGACAATCTGAAGGTCTTCGTCGAGGCGGCTCGTCGCCGTGACGAAGCGCTTGACCACGTCCTCCTCTACGGTCCTCCTGGACTGGGCAAGACGACTCTCTCGCACATCATCTCGCACGAGCTGGGTGTCGGCATGAAGATTACTTCGGGTCCTGTCTTGGAGAAGGCGGGAGACTTAGCGGGATTGCTCACTTCGCTAGAGCCTCGTGACGTGCTTTTTATCGATGAGATCCATCGTCTGAGCCATACCGTGGAGGAGTATCTCTACTCGGCTATGGAGGACTTTCGGATCGATCTGATGATTGATAAAGGGCCAGGGGCGCGCTCCATACAGATTGACCTTAATCCCTTTACACTGGTGGGGGCAACCACGCGCAGCGGTCTGCTGACGGCTCCGTTGCGGGACCGCTTTGGCATCAACCTACATTTGGAGTACTACGACGTGGATACGCTCACGGACATCGTACTGCGCTCAGCTCGCATACTAGAGGTGCCGTGTGAGGAGGAGGCCGCTCGGGGTATCGCGCTGCGTAGTCGTGGCACGCCTCGTATCGCCAATGCCCTCCTGAAGCGTGTGCGAGACTTTGCACAGGTCAAGGGCAACGGGGTGATCGATAGCGATATTACGACGGTGGCGCTCGAAGCGCTGCACATAGATAAGCATGGACTGGATCATACGGATCACAAGCTGCTGAAGACCATCATCGACAAGTTTGACGGAGGACCCGTCGGACTGACCACCATAGCCACGGCGATGGGCGAAGACCCAGGCACGATCGAGGAGGTGTATGAGCCGTTTCTCATTCAGGAGGGCTTCATACAGCGTACCCGTACAGGACGGCAGGCAACACGCTTGGCGTATGCTCACTTGGGGCGTACCTATCGACAGGATTTGCCTTCAGAGGCATCCCTTTTTGACTAACTAAAAGCCTTTTCCCCCTGCGCCATGTCCTCACTAGAAATGCAAGCCTCGGAGTTAGTAGCTAAGCGGTACACGCTGACCGAGCTACTGAGCTCGTTGCAGCGCTGCATTGATCGTTATTACAATCGGCTCTACTACGTGACGGGCGAGGTGAGTGGCTACCGTGGACGCAGCCAGCGAGGGCATTGCTACTTTAACCTAATAGATAAAGTGTCGGACCCGCTGCACCCAGAGTCGGGTGGGGGAGAGCTATCGGCTCAGATCTCGGCTGTGATCTGGTCTAGTCGCTACAATCAGATCGCCCAGCACTTCCAGCAGGTGACGGGGCAGCCACTCACGGACGGGATCAAGATATTGGCACTCGTGGAGCTCAAGTATGATCCACGCTACGGGCTGCAACTAGACATACAGGACATCGATCCGAGCTACACACTGGGCGAGGTGGCACGACAGCGACGTGAGACGCTCCAGCTTCTAGAGCGTATGGGGCTGATGGAGCGCAACAAGCAGCACCCGATGCCGAGACCTTTGCGACGCATCGCTATCATCTCCTCGCCGACGGCTGCTGGCTACCAAGACTTTACGAGGCATCTGGAGGAGAGTGCGGAGGCTCCTTTTATAGAGAAAGCGCTCTTTCGAGCCACGATGCAGGGCAAGAGTGCACCGCAGTCTATCGTTGCAGCACTCGAAAGGGTGCGCCAGCACGAGACGCTCTTTGACCTTGTGGTCATCATACGAGGCGGGGGTGCTACGGCTGATTTGGGCACCTTCGATGACTTTGGAGTAGCTCGTGCGGTGGCGGAGTTTTCGCTCCCTGTGTGGAGTGGCATTGGGCACGATCGAGACGAGAGCGTCGTGGACTTAGTTTCGCATAGAGCCTTCAAAACTCCTACGGCAGTGGCTACCGCTGTGATTGATGCTTGGTGCGCAGAGTACACGCTCCTTGAGGAGGCGCATCAGCGACTAGAGCGATCTTGGCTGGAGGCGAGACAGACAGCGCAGACGGGGCTAGAGCGCTTGGCTCAATTGCTCCGGCAGACGACGCTAGAGCAGCTACATCGAGAGGAGCGACAGATGGTATTGCTACGCGAGCAGCTCTCCGTCTCTCCTCGTACACTACTGCACAATCAGCACGCTCTGCTGGAGTCACAGCGGGAGCGCTTGGCAGGTGCTGCTCGCTATCTGCCTATGCGCTATCAGCTCCAGTGGGATACGCTCTTGACGCAGTTCAAGCATCGCTATGCGAGCTATCTCACGGCTCAGCTCAACGAGTGGCGAGCTAGGCAACAGAGCCTGCAGGAGCAGCGCAAGATTACGACCACACAGCGCACGCAGATAGAGCACCTAGCGCAGATCATCCGAGCGATGGATCCGCAGACGGTCCTGCAGCGTGGCTACGCTATCGTGCACCACAAGGGTGAGCTGGTCAAAAGCCCTTCGCAGCTCCGTGAGGGCGACGACATAGAGCTTCGCCTAGCTGAGGGTACGCTCTCAGCTACGCTAAGCCAATTGAAAGAACCATAAGAAAAACATTTTCAGATCATGAGAAAGACCTTTAATCATGCACTTTACAGTGCGCTGCTTCTACTCCTCGTGGGGAGCCTGTCGGCTTGCCGTGTCAAGCAGCAGGCACAGCCGAGTGGCGTGTCGACGCTTGCTGTCGTAGGGCTCAATGACATCCATGCCAACATTGATCAGTTGCCCCGCATCGCCTTTATGGTCGATAGTATGCGGGCGATCTACCCCAATCTGCTCCTGCTAGCTGCGGGAGACCTGCAGACGGGTAATCCGATCAATGACAACTTCCAGCCGAAGGGGCTACCGATCATCGAGCTGATGAATGAGATGCACTTTGACGCTTCTGCTTTGGGAAATCATGAGTTTGACTTGGGGCAGCATGGGCTGGGAGACATTTCGCATCGTGCGAAGTTCCCTTTCCTCTCGGCCAACGTCTTTCCCTCTCCCTCCTATGGCATTGCCCTGAAGCCCTACAAGATCTTCACGATGCCTGACGGTACGCGAGTCTCTGTCGTAGGGCTACTTCAGCTGGGCGAGTTGGGCATTCCCGATTCGCACCCGAAGAATGTACGGGGCGTAGCTTTCACCCAGCCACTCGAGGAGATTAAGAACTACCGCTACTTGGCGGGTTGCTCGGATCTGCAGATAGCTGTGACGCATATTGGCGTGCAGGAGGATACGATACTGGCGCGGGTGGCTCCCTACCTAGATCTCATCGTGGGCGGACACTCGCACACGCTCATTGATCACCCGAACAATCTGCACTCGTCTGTCCCCATCGTGCAGTCTGGCTACAAGGCGCACTACATCTCCCTCGCATTGATACGACATAGAGGTGGGCAGGTGCTCTCGCACCAAGAGATGCTCCTCCCAGCCGACCCGCATGCTGGTGGGGTCAATGAGAAGATGCAACGCATGGTGGAGGGCTACAATGCTAATCCGCTCTTTGCCGAAGTGGTGACGACCAATCCGAAGCCTATACAGGACAAATACACGCTGGGCGCTATCTTTGCTGATGCGCAGCGCTGGTATAGCCATGCGGACTTTGCGATGCAAAACCCAGGCGGCGTACGCATCGGTGAATTACCACAGGGCAATATTACGCTCAAAGACATCCTTCGTCTAGATCCCTTTGGCAATGAACTGACCGTGCTCACGATGACGGGACGACAGCTCAAGGAGTTCTTCCTCCGCGCCTGGACGACCGACAGCAATACGCCAGCTCATACGTCGGGGCTACGGGTGGATTACCAGCTTGACGACACGGGTGTACTGCTCGACTGTACCGTCTATCCCGCAGGTAGCGACACACCGATCAATCCCGACAAGCTCTACACGCTAGCCACGAGCTCTTACGTGCAGGCCGCCTACACCTATCATACTTCGGCTCCTGACAAGAACCAAGGCATCACGACTGCCGAGGTGATCGTCCAGTACCTCAAGTCACTTCCCGAGATGCCCCAGGTGGACTACAAGAGTCGCTACAACATCCGTGTGACTCGCTGAGGAAATACTCATCAGCCCCCCATGCCTTTACTGGCAAAACAAGAGGAGACTCAACCGCTTCGAGTTGCGATTGAGTCTCCTTTTTCTAGATTTCGTCCCAAGTAGACGAACGTATAAGCCCTACTTTGGCAAGTCAAGCGGAGGCTGTCCGACGGCTTGGCGTAGCGTATTAACCAGTATGGCTAAGTCTACACCACCCATCTGAGCTGCGAGCTTGAGCGAAGTACGAGGTGCCACACTCTTGCGCAGTATCGGATTAGTCAGATTTCTATACCGATCCGAGAGCGATACAAGCGTATCGATGAGCTTTGGGTAGCGATCCAGCATTGCCCCTACTTTGGTCTCAGGGGTGATGAGTAGAGGTGTCGTATCAGTCATAATTCAGAAGAGTC
>URKO01000136.1 GCA_900548415.1 uncultured Porphyromonas sp. | reverse complement strand
GCAAGTGAAGCGTGGCTTCGCTCCTTTTACCTATAAATAGTAACTCACTTAACTCTGCTTCATCACTATGACAGACTACAATAAGGACTTCGTCCACTATGCACACGCTCATCTTCGGATGAATACGAATGCACTCAACGACTACATAACCGCCTCTACTGGCTACATCAATCCGACCATCATCGAGGAGCGTCAGCTCAACGTAGCGCAGATGGATGTCTTCAGCCGCCTGATGATGGATCGTATCATCTTCCTCGGCACGGAGGTCAACGACTACACCGCCAATGTGATCCAGGCGCAGCTCCTCTACCTAGACAATGCAGACCCAGGCAAGGATATTTCGATCTATATCAATAGCCCTGGTGGGTCGGTCTATGCGGGCTTTGGCATCTACGATACGATGCAGTACGTGGGGTGCGATGTCTCGACGATGTGTACTGGTATGGCTGCCTCGATGGCTGCTGTCCTCCTCGTAGCGGGTGCCGAGGGTAAGCGCTATGCACTACCCCACTCGCGGGTGATGATACACCAGCCGATGGGCGGTATGCAGGGTCAGGCGAGCGACATAGAGATCGCTGCCAAGGAGATCCTCAAGGTGAAGGCTGAGCTCTACAAGATCATAGCCGATCACTCGGGTCGCTCTGTCGAGGAGATCGAGCGAGACAGCGATCGTGACAAGTGGATGACCGCCTCAGAGGCGCTGGAGTATGGCATGATCGATAAGGTACTCGTATCTTCTAAGCAAGTAGCTAAGGACAAGAAGGCAGATGGCAAAGAAAAGTAACTCGATAGAGCGTCGTTGCTCTTTCTGCAATCGTCCTGAGAGCGAGGTGCCTATCCTAATAGGTGCCGAGGGCTCTGCGCAGATCTGTAGTGACTGTGCGGAGCAGATCTACGCTTTGCTCTATCAGAACGGGCTGGTCTCTGGTCCCACGCTTGACCCTAATGAACAGAAGAAGCAGGGAGTCAAGGGCTCTGCCTTTGCGCCACTCACCTACGAGTCGCTGCCCAAGCCGCAGGAGATAGCTGCTTACCTGGATCGCTACGTGATCGGGCAAACCGATGCTAAGAAGTATCTCTCAGTGGCTGTCTACAACCACTACAAGCGTATCTTAGCTAGCCAAGAGAAGGACGAAAAGAGCGACGATAGCTCCAAGCTAGACGATGTAGAGATCGCCAAGAGCAACATCATCATGGTGGGGCCGACTGGGTGCGGTAAGACACTTCTAGCGCAGTCGATAGCTCGTATGCTGCAGGTGCCCTTTGCAATGGTCGATGCGACCGTCCTGACGCAGGCTGGCTATGTGGGAGAGGATATAGAGAGTATCATCTCTCGCCTACTGCAAAACTGCGACTACGACGTAGCCGCCGCAGAGCGTGGCATCGTCTTCATCGATGAGATTGACAAGATAGCACGCAAGGGCGACAACCCCTCCATCACCCGTGATGTGAGTGGTGAGGGGGTGCAGCAGGGCCTTCTGAAGCTGCTCGAGGGGAGTGTCATCAACGTCCCCCCTTATGGCGGTCGCAAGCATCCCGAGCAGAAGTTTATCCAGGTCAATACGCAGCAGATCCTCTTCATCTGCGCTGGCGCCTTTGACGGCATAGAGCGGATCATCGGTTCTCGCCTTAACACCCGCGTTGTGGGTTATAAGGAGCAACAGATGGACTACCAAACGATCCAAAACAATCTGCTGGCGCACATTACTCATCAAGACCTACGACGCTACGGCTTGATCCCCGAGATCATAGGCCGTCTGCCTATCCTCACCTATCTAGACGCCCTAGATAGTGAGTCTCTCCTGCGCATCCTCGTAGAGCCTAAGAATGCCATCACGAAGCAGTACCAGAAGCTCTTTGAGATGGATGGCGTACGGCTCACCTTCGACGAGGATGCTCTTAAGTATATCGTCCATGTCGCTGTCGAGACGAAGCTGGGGGCTCGTGGACTACGCTCGATCGTGGAGAAGATCATGATCGACGCGATGTACGAGATACCCTCTCTGAAGCGCAAGACGCTACGTATCACAGAGCAGTATGCCCGCTCTAAGGTGACACCGAGCATGACTGCCTCTCTAGCAAACTAAATCTACCTCTGACACAAACCTGTGCATCACTCTATGTAATCGTTAATCCACCAGAGGAGAGCGCATCACAGTGCCTCTCCGGATGACCAATCTCACGAACCATGACACACAATCTGACAGAACTACTGAGTAAGATCTTCGGCTTTGAAGAGTTCAAGGGTAATCAGAAAGAGATCATCCAAAGCCTGCTAGAGGGTCACGACACTTTTGTCTTGATGCCTACGGGTAGCGGTAAGTCTCTATGCTATCAGCTCCCTGCACTCATCATGGAGGGGACGGCGATCATCGTCTCCCCGCTGATTGCTCTGATGAAGAATCAAGTCGATGCCCTGCGCGAGACGACTGGATCTAACGACATAGCGCACGTGCTGAACTCGTCGCTCAATAAAGCTCAGCTGGACCAGGTCTACCAAGATGTCTCTGCGGGTGATACGAAGCTACTCTATGTGGCTCCCGAGTCACTCGGCAAGGCTGAGAACATAGAGTTCTTCCGTCAGGTCAAGATCTCTTTCTTTGCGATCGATGAGGCGCACTGTATCTCCGAGTGGGGGCATGACTTTCGCCCTGAGTATCGCAAGATACGCCCCGTAGTCGACGAGATAGGACGCAGACCAATTATCGCACTGACAGCGACGGCAACGCCTAAGGTAGAGCACGACATTCGCAAGAATCTGGGCATCCTCGATGGCCGGATCTTTAAGTCAAGCTTCAACCGTCCTAACCTCTACTACAGCGTCGAGGAGAAGGGCGAAGATGTCAATGCGCGCATCATCCGATTTATCCGCAAGAGACCCAACAAGAGCGGTATCATCTACTGCATGAGCCGCGAGAAGGTGATGAACCTCTCTAAGCTGCTCCAGATGAACGGCATCAAGGCACTCCCCTACCATGCTGGACTAGACGCCAAGGAGCGCTCGGCCAATCAGGATGCTTTCCTGAGCGAGGAGTGCCGTGTGATCGTCGCCACGATAGCCTTTGGCATGGGTATCGACAAGCCCGATGTGCGCTACGTCATACACTACGACATGCCTAAGAGCCTCGAGGGCTACTATCAGGAGACAGGACGTGCAGGTCGTGATGGTGGCGAGGGATATTGCTTAGCCTTTTATAATGAGAAAGATATACAGAAGCTGGAGAACTTTATGCAAGGAAAACCTATCGCCGAGCAGGAGATAGGTAGGCAATTACTCGCAAAAACTTCTACCTTTGCACTCACGCCCATGTGTCGACGGGCATATCTGCTCTATTATTTCGGAGAGAGATATGATCAGGAGAACTGTGGAGCGTGTGACAATTGTGCAAAAAACAGAAAAACAATGGAGGCTAAAGAGCTTTTGAAACAACTGCTCCAAACGGTCTTGGAGCTCAAAGAACAATTTAAGAAAGATCACGTCATCGATGTGATCCTAGGTTGCGACACCGCTCCTATTGAGGACTTTCATCACGACAAACTGGACTCTTACGGCATAGGTGGCGACTACTCACGAGATGTATGGGAGCTAGTCGTAGAGCGCGCATTAGTACTTCAGTACCTGACCGAGAGTACAGAGACCTATGGTATCCTGAGCGTCACACCGAGTGGCAAGAAGTTTATCAAGAAGCCGACCTCGTTCAAGATCGTAGCTCCCGAAGAGGAAGACCTAGATGACGATGATGATCTGGACGATGATGATGAGGTGGATAGCTCTGTATCTGGAGGTCGTGGACGTACAGCCTCTACCGATCCCGCTCTATACAACATACTCAAGGATATGCGCAAGAAGCTCAGCATCAAGCTCGGGCTCGGACCCAATGGGGTCTTCCCAGATGCTGCTCTTGAGGAGATGTCTACCTTATATCCGATTACATTGCCTGAGCTTAAGAACATCTCGGGTGTCAACGTCGAGCAGGCTGATCGATATGGTGAGGAGTTCGTCCGTGTCATACGCAACTATGTCGAGGAGTATGAGATCGAGCGACCCGAAGACTACAAGATCCGCACACTGCCCAACAACACCAAGCAGCATATCTCTATCGTACAGCAGCTAGACCGTCAGGTGATCCTTGAGGACATAGCTATCTCGCACTCTATCAGTACCGACGATCTGCTCACCGAGCTGGAGCGTATCGTCAAGTCTGGCACCAAAGTCAAGCTCAACTACCTCATCTCCTCCGAGCTAGGCGAGGATAGCTATGACGAGCTGAAGGAGTATCTAGAGGACCACCCAGGATGCACGCTAGACGACCTCATCAGCGAGTACGAAGACTTCTACAACGAGGCGGAGCTACGACTCGCTATGCTCATCTTCTCCTGCAACCAATAAGACCACATTAGCAATACAACTCTTATGTCTACCTATAGATCATCTACATCACCCGTACTCTGGATGATAGCATCCATGCTCTTGTCTTTGCTGACTAGCCTCTCTCTGACGGCTCAGACACCGCAGCAGAAGGCCCTCGCAGGATCTGTCG
>URKO01000135.1 GCA_900548415.1 uncultured Porphyromonas sp. | reverse complement strand
CTACGAGCAGCTACCCAAGCCTACACTCGTGGCTACCACTGAGTTTCTCAATGGCGAGGTGTACTTCCGTCTACCAAACGAGGAGTCACAGGACTAAGATAGGGCAAATCTCTAGATCGTACCCGCACTATGTGGCAACGCATTCAGACTCTATACTTATTCCTCAGTGGGGTGACAGCAACCCTACTACTGCTCCTGACGCTCTGTACCGTCATGCCTTCGGGTGCGGACATGAGCTACTCAGCCAACTTTACGGGTCTCGTAGCAAGGGGATGGACTAGCATTAAGTACTTTAATCTAGTCTCTTTCGTACTCACCTCACTGGTGACGATCCTCTCCTTTGCGACGATCTTCCTCTACAAGCGACGCAAGCTACAGATACGCTTGACGATCATCGGACTCCTCCTGATGGTCGCTGCTATCGTTGCTTTCGGCTATATGCTCTGGCGACAGGCTGATCTCCTGCAGGCGACGACCCAGATATGCTTTTGGATCGTGCTGCCGATCATCAATCTACTGTGCCAGTACCTGGCTATGCGCAATATCATCAAGGACGACATACTCGTCCGTGCCTCCAATAGACTACGCTAGTACAGACTCCTACGCCAGACAGTACCCGTAAGAGCCTACCCCCATTTACCACCACTATTCATTCGCTTTCCTATGGCAATCATCTTCCCTGACACGTCGCACACCTTTGGCGAGTATCTGCTCATCCCAGGACTGACAACGCCCGAGTGCACTGTGGACAAGATCTCCCTACGCACTCCTCTAGCTAAGTATCGTCCTAGTGAGGGTGAGTCACGCATCAATCTCAACATCCCCTTCGTATCGGCTATCATGCAGAGCGTCAGCAATGACACGATGGCGATAGCACTAGCACGAAACGGGGGACTATCCTTCATCTTCGGGTCACAACCCATCGAGGAGGAAGCCGAGATGGTGGCTCGTGTCAAGAAGTTTAAGGCAGGCTTCGTGCGTAGCGATGCCAATGTTAGCCCTAAAGATACGCTCGCTGATGTGCTAGCTATCACGCAGCGTACGGGACACTCGACCATCGGAGTGACGGATGATGGCACCCCCGACGGCGTCCTATGTGGCATCGTCACCAGTAGAGACTATCGACTATCGACCGACTCGCTGGATCGCAAGGTGGCTGACTTTATGACTCCCTTCGAGCGCCTGACCACAGGACGCAAAGGGATCTCGCTCAGTGAGGCTAACGACATCATCTGGGCGCACAAACTAAATGCGCTCCCGATCATTGATGAGGAGCAGCGACTCTGCTACTTCGTATTCCGTAAGGACTATGATAGCCACAAGGAGAACCCGCTCGAGCTGCAGAACCCACACAATAAGACGCTCATGGTCGGTGCTGGTATCAACACCCGCGACTACAAGGAGCGCGTGCCTGCACTGGTAGAGGCTGGAGCTGACGTGCTCTGTATTGACTCGTCTGATGGCTTCTCGGTATGGCAGAAGGAGACCATCACTTGGATACGCGAGCAGTATGGCGACAGCGTCATCGTAGGCGCCGGCAATGTGGTCGACCAGGACGGCTTCCGCTACCTCGTAGAGGCTGGCGCAGACTTTGTCAAAGTCGGCATCGGTGGTGGCTCTATCTGTATCACACGCGAGCAAAAAGGCATCGGCCGTGGTCAAGCCACGGCGGTCATCGACGTAGCTCAGGCACGTGACGACTACTACCGTGAGACAGGCATCTATGTGCCTATCTGTAGCGATGGTGGTATCGTACATGACTACCACATGACGCTCGCACTGGCTATGGGTGCCGACTTCCTTATGATGGGTCGCTACTTCGCGCGCTTCGACGAGTCACCCACGGAGAAGCTCCGCATCGGCAATAACATTGTCAAGGAGTACTGGGGCGAGGGGTCAAACCGTGCGCACAACTGGCAGCGCTATGACGGCGGAGGAGCCTCCACAACGATGAAGTTTGAGGAGGGCGTCGACAGCTACGTCCCCTACGCTGGTCCTATGAAGGACACACTCGATCAGACGCTCAGCAAGATCAAAGCGACGATGAGTAGCTGTGGTACGGTCGACCTGAAGTCTCTCCGTGAGCATGCTAAGCTAACACTCGTCTCCTCTACCTCTATCATCGAGGGCGGCGCGCACGATGTCATTCGCAAGGATCGCACTTAGTGCACAGGCTCTTTGATCAGTCACGCCTATGCGCTTTGAACTATATTGCGCAGGCTATTTAATCACGCAGGCTATTTAATCACGCAGGCTCTTTGATCGGTAGGGCATTATGCTCTCTGAGCAGTAGATAGTCTCTCCTCGCTGAAGTATCGTATTTAGTGTACTACCCCGAGTTACTCACAGTCGTAGGTCCGACCGCTTGCGGTAAGACCGCCTTGGGTGTGGCTCTGGCTGAGGAGCTGCATGGCGCCATACTGAGTGGCGACAGCAGGCAGGTCTTCGTCGGCATGGACATAGGCACTGGCAAGGATCTAGACTCCTATACTACGGAGCGTGGCTCCATACCTCATTACCTTATAGATATTGTCCCAGCTGGGCAGCCGTTCAACCTCTTTGAGTATGTGCGGCTCTTTGACGAGGCGTATCACGAGGTTGTCTCGCAGCAGCTCAAGCCGATCTTTGTCGGGGGATCAGGGCTCTATGTCGAGCAGGTGCTGCAGACGAAGCCTATGCACCAAGTGCCACCCGACGCTGCTCTGCGACAGGAGCTAGAGCAGCTCAGCCTAGACGACCTGCGAGCCATACTCAGTCGCTACCCACGCGTAGAGCGTGTAGACCCAAGCTCGGCACGCAAGTGCATCCGAGCCATCGAGATAGCACGACACTATGCGCAGTACCCAGATCAGTATCAAGCCTATCGTGAGGCTCTTCGTAAAGCCAAGCAGCAGAAGCCCCCACTCATCATCGGGCTACGCTTAGCTCGTCAGGAGATCATACGACGCATAGACCAGCGTCTGCAGAGCAGACTGGAGGAGGGGATGGTCGCTGAGGTGGAGCGACTACTCGACGAGCAAGTCCCCGCCGACACGCTCATTGCGTATGGTCTGGAGTACCGCTTTATCACCTTATACTTACAGGGTCAGCTGAGCTATGCCGAGATGGAGGAGCAGTTAGCAACCGCTATTCATCAGTTTGCCAAGCGACAGATGACTTGGTTCCGAGGCATGACCCGCCGCGGACTACCTATACACTGGATCGACGGTCATCAGCCGGTCACCTACCAGTGCGACCGTGTGTTACGACTGCTGAAAGATTAGTAGGTGGGGAAGCGTGCTAGAGCAAGCCGTTTCTCCAAAGGTAGATAATGCGCTCTGTGACCGCATCATCCTCAACATGCTCTGGATCAAACTTCACATCTAGATTGCCCCCATACAGCTTCGCAAAGGCGTTGTACCAGGTAGCGGTGAACCCGCCATAGATCGACTTAACGATCTCATACCCCGTCGAGCCAGTCTCTCTATTGACCAGCTTGATGAGGAGCAGTCCCTGTCCGAGGGTCAGATTCTTCATACGTGGTGTATATTCCTTGACCAGCTCTTTCTTGACTCGCGCCAAGTGTGCCCGTCGCTCTCGCTCCGTCGGGAAGGTCTCCACATATTCGTACGTCTCAATAATCATACGACTCAGCTCCTCTGCGATAGGAAGCACCTTCTTGACATCTCGCACACGACGCCAGTAGGCGTAGCGCTCAGTCTTAGTGAGCGGTCTGTGAGGAGTCCCATAGACTCGTACTTCAGGCAGCTGTATACTGGCGATATCCTCATCAGATAGTGTGTCAGGGACCTGTACAAAAAGCTCATCCATGTCGCTACAGATCGGTGACATGTTGGCGCCCTTTAGCCCTTTAGCAGAGAGCAGTATGAGGGGCAGCAGTGAGCAGATAAAGAGCTTAGACAAATATTTCATAGTTACAAATGCCGTGTCTTATGAGAGAATTTGTTACCTTTGACGATCAATAGGAAGTACCTGACAAAGATACAACTAATTGAATAACCTCATACCAACCTATTGACCAGTCAAGTCATGTCTTATAAGTCTATACTAACCTCCTCCATACTCCTCCTTGTCGTCCTGTGTGGGTGCTGCACCTCTAGTTGCGTCTACAAGAAAGGATCTAAAGCAATGACACAACAAGAGGTCAACTTCAGAGATTTCACTGCGATCAATGCCAATCGTGGTGTGGACCTCGAGATCACACAAGGTGCTGAGTACTCGGTGTCTATCTCTGCTCCCGAGAAGTATAAGGACGATGTCAAGATCGAGCAGAAGGGTGAGACCCTCTACATCAGCTTGCAGCAAGATGTCAAGTACCCCTTTGACTCTGACGACATCACCATCCATATCACGATGCCCCACATCACCAAGATGGACTTGGCGGGAGCTACGGAGGCTTGTTTCATTGGACAGTTTGAGGCACCACAGTTCACAGCTCATCTGTCAGGCTCCTCAGAGATAGAGGATCTCGCTATCGTAGCTGACGAGGTGAGCATCGAAGCTTCTGGAGCTAGCGAACTATCTGGCACTATACAGGCCAAGCG
>URKO01000134.1 GCA_900548415.1 uncultured Porphyromonas sp. | reverse complement strand
AGACACGCTCTAGCCTCAGTGCCACATGTCATACGAGTGGGCGGATGTAGGAAGTGGCATACCTGCTATTAGCTATGATCTTCCTTTGCAGCAGGTCAATGGGGGCAGATGGTGGGGGCGTGTCAGGCGAGGTCGAAGGTGTGCCACGAGCCGTGCCAGAGGTCGACGGTGAGGAGCTTGCCGAGGAGGGAGGGCGTCTGCCCTAAGGCTAGCTGGAGCGTTTGACTCGCTTGGATGCTGCCGATGACGCCAGCGGTGGCACCGATGACGCCGGGCGGTACGATCTCCTCTGCGCTGTGCGGCTCGCTGTACAGGTCGCGGTAGCGTAGAGTACTAGAGGACGCAAAGATGGTACATTGTCCTCGCCACCCTTCGATAGCACCATGGACAAGTGGCTTGGCGGCGCTGCGGGTGTAGTCGTCTAGGAGGTAGCGTGTGGGGTAGTTGTCCGTAGCGTCGACGATGATCTGATAGTCGGCTAGTAGGGTCGCCACATTGGTCTCATTAAGTCGCTCAGTGATGGCTTCGATCTGGAGGGTACTATTGAGCGCGGTGAGACGCTTTTGCGCCTGGATAGCTTTGGGGTGTGCGAGGTCGGCCTCACAGTAGAGGATTTGACGCTGGAGGTTGGAGGGGGAGACAACATCGCAGTCGATGATGGCGATGCGCCCGATGCCTGCAGCTGTGAGGTAGTAGAGTATAGGTGCTCCCAAGCCCCCAGCGCCAACGACTGCCACGCTCGTCTGAGCGAGTAGTCGCTGACCCTCGGGACCTATCTCGGGGAGCTGTAGCTGACGCGCATATCGTGCGCCGTCAGTGATGCCAGCGTTGTCGTGGGGCGTGCGGGTTACATCCACTGGTCCCAGTCTTTCCAGATGACTTCGTAACCCTGTGCTTTGATAGCAGCGATCATCTCTTCGGGAGAGCGTGAGTCGTTGATCGAGAACTGCTCTAGCTCAGGATTAGGATCGACATAACCGCCAGGCTGCGTGCTACTGCCAGCACTCATAGAGTTGGCACCGATGCGTACCGCCATATCTCTGAAGGCACTGCTCTCGCGAGTGGATAGGGAGATCTCGACCTCGGGATCGAAGATGCGGTAAGCGCAGATGAGCTGTACCATCTGACGGTCGTTGATCGGGTCTGCAGGCATATAGGAGCCTACGTGCGGACGCAGACGGGGCAGCGAGATTGAGTACTTGGTCTGCCAGTGGTGGCTCTCAAGATAGTCTAAGTGTAGCGCGGTAAAGAAAGCGTCCGTGCGCCAGTTGTCTAGTCCTAGGAGGGCTCCAATACCGACCTTGCGAAAGCCTGCCTCGGCGGCTCTGTCGGGCGTCTCTAAGCGGAAACGGTAGTTTGCCTTGAGCCCCTTGGGGTGAAAGCGTGGATAGCTCTCCTCGTTGTAGGTCTCCTGATAGACGCAGACGTAGTGAGCGCCCGCCTCGACGAGAACTTTGTAATCCTCGACAGACATAGGCTGTACCTCGATGGATATTTGCGCAAACATAGGGCGGATGAGCTCGATGACCTGACGGTAGTAGTCGACGCCAGCATGCTTGGGCGACTCGCCCGCCACGAGAAGGATATGGGTGAAGCCCATGTCGGCGATAGCTTTTGCCTCAGCCTGCACCTCCTCCATGGTGAGTACCTTGCGGACGATTTTGTTCTCCTGATTGAACCCACAGTAGACGCAGTGGTTGTGGCAATAGTTAGAGAGGTAGAGAGGCTCGTACATGCGTATGGTTTTGCCAAAGCGCTCGATGCTGAGCTGCTGTGCTTTGGTCGCCATAGCGTCTAGGTAAGCATCTCCTGCGGGGGAGATGAGTGCCTTGAAGTCGCGTAGCGTAGGCGTAGCTGTGGCGATGGCGTGCTCTACATCTTGAGCAGTAAAGGTGTCAAACTCAGCACACTCCTGCTCCCAATTGTACTGCTGCTTATAATCGTAGAATGTCATTAGTCAAAGAATCCTTGGAGTGGTGAAGTGGCGGTGGCGGTCATATCGGTGGCGGGCTGATGCAGACCCATCTCGTAAGCTGAGCGACCAGCCTCGACAGCTTTTCTAAAGGCGATGGACATAGCTACGGGGTCGGCAGCGGTGGAGATAGCAGTATTAACGAGTACCGCATCGGCACCAAGCTCCATAGCCTCGGCAGCGTGTGAGGGGCGACCGATGCCAGCGTCTACAACTACGGGGACGGTGCTCTCTGCGATGATAATACGTAGCATATCTCGCGTGGTGAGTCCCATATTGCTACCGATCGGAGCGCCGAGGGGCATGACGCAAGGTGCACCGACCTCCTCGAGTCGCTTACAGAGCACAGGGTCTGCCTGTATGTATGGCATGACGATGAAGCCCTCCTTGACGAGTTGCTCGGTGGCGCGGAGCGTCTCCATAGCATCGGGGAGAAGGTACTTAGGGTCAGGGTGTACCTCTAGTTTGATCCAGTTGGTCTGTAGTGCCTCACGGGCTAGTTGTGCGGCGTAGACCGCCTCGTCGGCATTGCGTGCACCAGAGGTATTGGGTAGGATGATGACATTGGGGCGTGTGATGCTCTCAATGAGTGTATCGTGGAGGCCTGCAGAGGTCTCTACTCGGCGAAGCGCGACGGTGATAAGCTCGCTGCCAGAAGCGTCGAGGGCGTCTGACATAAGTTGATTGTTGGCAAATTTGCCAGTTCCGATGAAGAGGCGCGAGGTGAAGTCGTGGTCTCCGATTTTCAATGACTTAGTCTGCATGTATATAGTAAATTAGGATGTATGTCTAGTTAGGAAAGCTTGATGTGTCACGCAGTAACTGCGATACGGTATAGACCATATCGGTGGCGTGCTCGATGGCACCGCTCACGGCGATGCCGTCAATGTTTTCGTCGTCTAAGAGTGTCTCAGCATCTTCCGGCTGTATGCCTCCGATAGCCACGATCAGAGGAAGGGTGTAGCAGCGATCTGTCTCTAGAGCTTGCTGAGCTATCTGCGAGATCCCCTCTAAGCCCAAGATAGGCGCGAGAAGTGCTTTGGTCTGTGTGTCTCGATAGGGTCCCACGCCGATGTAGTCAATGTCGGCCACCAAGGCAGGCGGTAAGTCGTCGAGGCTATTGACCGTATAGCCGATGATGTACTCATCGCCTAGGATGCGTCGCGCCTCTTGCGGAGGACAGTCTCGCTTGCCGAGATGCACCCCGTCAGCGTCCACAGCGATGGTAGCAATGATGTCGTCGTCGATGAGCAAGCAGGCATGGTAGCGATCGGTCAGTGTGCGGAGGCGCAACCCCATCTCGATGCGCTCCTCGGTGGTCGCCTCTTTGAGTCGTAGCTGCACCCAGCGCCCGCCCGCCTCGAGATATTGGGACACCTTACTATATAATGTGTCGGGATCTGACTCATTGGTCACATACTGTAGGGCAAAGTGTGCGTACAGGTGCTGCTTCTTCCAATTTCCTGAAAGAAACTTGGGGTAAAGTAGCTGTCGCCCAGGACGGTTTGGTTGCCCCGCAAAGATAGCGGCGAGGTAGTGGCAAGCACGCTGCACAGAGCTTACGAGGCTGTACTCCATGGCCCAGTAGCTGGCGATTGCGGCGGAGAGCATACAGCCAGTGCCGTGGATCGACTTGTCGTAGCGATGCGTGTAGTAGGGGTGGACGCCGTCACGGGTGATGAGATGGCTGACCACAAGATGTGGCGATGTGGTATCGTGCCCACCCTTGAGTAGGATAGCCACGCTGTGCTTCTGAGCGATGCGCTGAAGCTCAGCGGGATCGTCTGTGCCAAAGAGCGCCTGAGCCTCAGGCTTGTTGGGCGTGACGAGGCTTACTTCATTCAATAGGATAGCGAACTTGTCCTGCTCCTCTGTCCAAAGGCGGGACTGCGTCTCCTCGGCGGCTGTGGGCTGGAGGATAGGGTCCCAAATGATTCGCTTGACGCCCAGCGCCTTCATCAGCGCAACGATCTGCACCGCCTGCTGTAAGTTCTGCACCATCCCGAGCTTAGCCACGGTGACGGGGTGGTCGGTGAGAAGCGTCGTCAGCGACTCTTGAAGTTGGTCGGACGGCGTAGCAGTAGCGCAGACGAAGCGACGTCGGCTCTGTGCCGTGAGCGTAGAGATAACGCTGTAGCACTGCACGCTCAGATCATTTGCGATGCGGGTGTCTATGCTGATGCCAGCTCCCGATGTGGGGTCATGACCCGCAATGGTCAGGATGGCGGGCGTTTGGTATTGATCCAGACGCTCCTGTCGTTGTTCCTGCGGTTGCGACCAGATGTCACCTAGTACCGCGACCCCAGCGTAGCCCGCCTTTGCGACGGTCTCTTGACTTTCGGGGGTAATGCCCCCAAGAGCGTAGACAGGGTAAGGGAGCTTGAGCAATTCCTCCCGACACGAGAGTAAGGCGGGATTGCCCTGATAGCCCTCCTTGCTAATGCTGTCAAAGAGCGGGCTGAGCAAGGCGTAGTCTGGTGTGAAAGGCAGCTCCTGCAGCTCTTGAATTGAATGCGCCCCGACCGCTATCGTCTGGTGAGGAGCGAGAGGTATATCTCTCCACTCCGCCACACGACGATAGGGTAAGTAGACGCCCGCCACGTCATACTCCGCCAGTAGCGCATAGTGATCACACAGTACGACATACGGGTGATAGGTGGGTTCTAGATTGTCT
>URKO01000133.1 GCA_900548415.1 uncultured Porphyromonas sp. | reverse complement strand
TCACCGATGGGCTCGGAGGTAACTTCCGCGAGGTCATCGTCGGCGGGGCACCACTTTCTACGGAGGTCGCCGCCTTCCTACATCGTATCGGCTTCCCGCTCACTGTCGGTTACGGCATGACCGAGTGCGCTCCGCTCATCTCTTACAGCAACCATCGCCGCTGGGTGCCACTCTCTGCGGGTCGCACCCTGCCACACATGGAGATACGCATCGAAGTGCCAGAAGACTTTGACCAGCCACTAGCTCCAGGCGTCGGTGAGATACAGGTGCGCGGTGACAATGTCTGCCTCGGCTACAACAAGCTCCCCGAGATCAATAAGCACCTCTTCACCCCTGACGGCTGGATGCGCACGGGCGACCTAGGGCGTCTGGACAAGCGGGGCAATCTCTTTATCCTCGGTCGCTCCAAGACGATGATCCTAGGGGCTAATGGGCAAAATATCTACCCCGAAGAGATCGAAGCGAAGCTCAATAACCTCCACTTTGTAGCGGAGAGTCTAGTTTATCAGAAGAATGGCCGTCTCGAGGCGCTCGTCTATCCCGACGAACTGGCTGCCAAGCAGGCCGGGGTAACTATCGAAGAGGCGTGGGAGCAGATCAAAGATCAGCGTAAGCAGCTCAATGCTAAGCTAGGCTCCTACGAGATGGTGACTAAGTTCGTCCTCCAGAGTACTCCCTTCATCAAGTCGCCCAAGCGCAGCATCAAGAGACATCTATATAAGGATGGCATTGAGGTGTCGCAGACCAATGGGTAGCATCGCTGAGCCAACTTATCACATCGAGGGGACGCTCCGTCAGCTGCCTCTAGCGGACTATATGGCGGAGTACTTCGACCCAGATCGCTTCTTCGCTCTGTGCGAGCATTGTCCCACTTACTTGACCAATTGGTCTTGCCCGCCCTTTACCTTTGATGTACGTGAGGCTCTGGGGAGCTACCGCTATGCGCATATCCTCGTGCATCGTGTCACGCCCGACGAACAGTCGTGGGTAGCGTGTCTGCCTGACGAAGTGGGGGACTACTGCTTTCGCTTGATGGGTGCCGTGCGGGATCGGATTGATCCGCCCCTCTATCAGCTAGAGCTACAGCATGCGGGGAGTCGGCTCTTTACGGCTGGTCGCTGTCGGCTCTGCCAGCCACAAGCCTGCACACGCAGTGCTGGCGAGCCTTGCCGTCATCCCGACCAGATGCGCTCGTCTCTCGAGTCGTGGGGCTTCGACCTAAGTGGCACCACAGAGCGACTGGCAGGCATCCCAATGGTGTGGGGCCAGGAGGGGCATCCGCCACGCCACCTCACGATGGTCTCGGCACTCCTCTCGGCAAATCCGATCCCTGCGGAGGAGTTTGAGAGATTAGAAGTTAGAGATTAGAGGGGCGTAGAGGCTCTGCTCTTTATTTTGTAACTTTGTGGAGCTAAAGACTGCACATCAATATAAACTTATCATACACCTCTATGGAACTACTTCAAAAGAACGTACAGCGCGCTAAGGCTAACAAGCAGCGCATTGTACTCCCCGAGGGTCTCGAGCCTCGCACTCTCCAAGCTGCTGATCGCATCATCGCTGACGGCATCGCTCATATCATCCTCCTAGGCAACCCCACCGAGATCCAGGCTAAGGCTGCTGAGCTAGGGCTTAAGCACATTGACCAGGCTGAGATCATCGATCCGCAAAATCACGCACGCCGTGAGGCTTATCGTGACCTCCTGATGGAGCTACGCAAGGCTAAGGGCATGACCCGTGAGCAGGCTGACGAGCTAGTGGTCAATCCGCTTTACCTCGCTTGCCTGATGATCAAGTCTGGCGACGCTGACGGAGAGGTGGCTGGTGCACACAACACGACGGGCAATGTGCTCCGCCCCGCACTCCAGCTCATCAAGACACGCCCAGGACTCAAGGTGGTCAGTGGCGCATTCCTCATCTTCTCTCCGCTCAAGGAGTATGGCGAGAACGGCTTCTTCATCTTTGCCGACTGCGCCGTCACGCCCAATCCAGACAGCAACGAGCTCGCACAGATCGCTATCGCTTCTGCTGACACGGCTCGTAGCATCGGCGATATGGAGCCACGCGTTGCCCTCCTGAGCTACTCTACCAAGGGCTCTGCCAAGAGCGAGATGATTGACAAGGTTACGGAGGCTTACAAGATCGCTAAGGAGATGGCTCCTGACCTACTCATCGACGGTGAGCTACAGGCTGACGCAGCTATCGTGAGCAAGATCGCTGAGCTCAAGGCTCCTGAGAGCCCCGTAGCTGGTAAGGCTAACGTCCTCGTCTTCCCGAACCTAGAGGTGGGCAACGTCGCTTACAAGCTCGTCGAGCGTCTCGGTCGTGCTACCGCTGTCGGTCCTATCCTACAGGGTATGGCTGCTCCAGTCAATGACCTCAGCCGTGGCTGCTCTGTAGACGATGTCTACAACGTGATCACGATCACTTGCAACCAAGCTATCGCAGCTAAGAAGTAATTCATCCCCCCCCTTCCCTTTACTAAAGATAAATTATGATCGTACTAGTCCTTAACTGTGGCAGCTCGTCTGTCAAGTATTCACTATATGATATGCCTGAGGCGCGTATCCTCGCTTCAGGCGGTATTGAGAAGCTCGGCTTGCCCGACTCTTTCATCAAGTTTAAGACGACCGACGGCAAGAAGGTGCAGATAGACCGTCCGCTACCCGAGCACACGGTAGCTGTCGAGTTTATCCTCGAGATCCTGACGAAGTCTGAGTACGCTGTCCTAGACAGTGTCGACCAGATCGAGGCTGTGGGTCACCGTCTCGTACATGGTGGTGAGGCAATCAATAAGAGCGTCCTCATCAATGACGAGGTGATCGAGCAGGTGAAGCGCGTCTCTGACCTCGCTCCTCTGCACAACCCACCCTCACTGAAGGGTATCGACGCTATCACGAAGCTCCTCCCGAAGGTGCAGCAGGTAGCGGTCTTTGATACGGCCTTCCACCAGACGATGCCTGCATACGCCTATATGTATGCACTACCTTACGAGTACTATGAGAAGTACGGGGTGCGTCGCTACGGCTTCCACGGCACGAGCCACCGCTACATCAGCCATCGTGCTTGTGAGATTCTTGGTAAGGACTTTGACAAGACACGCATCATCACCTGCCACATCGGCAATGGTGCTTCGATCGCAGCCGTATGCAATGGCAAGGTGCTCGACACCTCTATGGGCTTGACTCCTACAGATGGTCTGATGATGGGCACTCGCTGCGGAAGCATCGACCCAGGTATCGTGCCCTTTATCATGGAGCATGAGAAGATGACCCCGAGCGACTTCTCGACGATGGTCAATAAGAAGAGCGGTGTGATGGGCATCAGCGGTGTCTCCTCCGACATGCGTGACGTAGAGCAGGCTGCCGAGGCTGGCAACGAGCGCGCTAAGCTTGCCCTCGAGATGTATCGCTACCGTATCAAGAAGTACGTCGGAGCCTACGCAGCTGCTATGGGCGGTGTCGATGTCATCGTCTTCACGGGCGGTGTCGGCGAGAACGACCAGACGACACGTGAGTCAGTAGTCTCTGGACTAGAGTTCATGGGTGTCGAGTTTGACTCAGCAGTCAATCGCTCTAGCCGTGGCGAAGAGAAGGTGCTCTCTAAGCCCTCTAGCCGTGTAACTGTCATCTGCGTCCCCACCGACGAGGAGCTGATGATAGCACGTGACACGATGGATCTCGTCAAGTAAAGCGAGCCAACGAGCTCGTCACAAGACGACAACATAAAAGTAGGGGCGGACATCCACAGATGTTCGCCCCTACCTTATTATATAACCCAAACTTCGCAGACTGTCGGGATGCAACCAGTCGATCTGCGCGTTTACCAACGACTAAGTCTAGTAGCGGTCGAAAACTGAGAGGAGGCGTAGGGGCGAAACTTGCGTGCCGACCAGCTACGCACTCCCCTCAGAACTACTAACAGCTATTTTTTGTTGGCCGTTGGCTTTTAGCCTTTGGCTGTTGGCTAGAGCTACAGCTACAGCGTCCGTTACTGCACCCTGTAGGGACGCACGATCTGTGCGTCCGTTGTGTCAAAGCGTGACAATGTCTGTAGTTTGGCTGTTGGCTAGAGCTATCGGAATGATCGGAGCCATCAGAGCCATCGGAGCTATCGGAGTGATCGGAGTGATCGGAGTGATCGTGTCCCTAGCCAACGGCCAAAAGCTAACAGCTAAAGGCCAATGCCCAACAGCCAACAACTATCGCTGTACGTGCATGACCTTCTGGCCACCGATGATGTAAACGCCTGTGGGTAGCTCATCGAGTGGCTCGGAGCGTAGCACGCCGTTCATATCGTAGATAGCACCCTCCGCGGGTTGCAGCTCTGGTGTGACGAAGTCGATCGCCGTGCCACCCTTCGGGCTGATGACCACTTCGCTGGTGATGACGTTGCCCGAGGCATCGCAGACGGCGTGCTTGCTGGCATTCCAGACTGCCCCTGTGGGTTTCGCGATCTCACACCCCTCAAGGGTGAAATTTGCGAGGTTGCGGATGGAGCCTGCGGTGCCCTTTGCCGTGACGGAAGCATTTCTGATTGTAAGAGACTCGCCAGACGTGCCATCGAAGCCTGCGATTCCACATTTGCCTTCGGCATAGACTGTACAACCCTCAATAAGTAGAGCAGCCTCAGTATAGATACCACATACTTCTGAAGACTTTAGAG
>URKO01000132.1 GCA_900548415.1 uncultured Porphyromonas sp. | reverse complement strand
ATATATGGATCTCCACGTATTGCCGCTTACTACAGCAAGGCGCTACAGATGGAGCGCGTCTCGTGGCATCTGATCACTAACGCTGAGGAGGCTGAGCCCAACGTGGTCAACGTAATCGACGTGGTGGGCGACGAGATCGACGTGACGCCTGGCAAGGTGACCGAGGCGGCGGGAGTAGCTGCTCTGAATGCCCTAGAGCGAGCCACGAGCGACATCAACCGTGGCGCTATCGATGTGCTGGTCACCTGTCCGATCAATAAGGCAGCTATGCCACAAGACCGCTTCCCCTACAAGGGGCACACCGCCTATCTGGGCGTAGCTTGCGGACAGGGCAAGGAGCCGCTGATGATCCTCGCAGCGCCTTCGGGTCTGCGGGTCGCTTTGGTCTCGACGCATGATCCGATCAGCCAAGTGTCTAAGGTCATCACGCAGCGAAAGGTGCTCAAGACTTTGGAGATCCTAGACGAAGCGTTGCGCCGTGACTTCTTGATCTCTTCGCCTCGCATAGCAGTCCTCGGACTCAATCCACACGCTGGTGACAATGGTCTGATCGGCTCTGAGGAGCTTGAGGTCATCGCACCGTCTATCGCCATTGCGCAGCGGGAGATGGGGATCTATGCGTTTGGTCCTTTCTCGGCCGATGGCTTTTGGGGCTCGGGAGCTTATCAGCAGTATGATGCGGTCTTGGCTATGTACCACGATCAGGGGTTAGCCCCCTTCAAGCTCCTACACCTACACGACGGGGTCAACGTGACGGCGGGACTACCCATCATACGCACCTCGCCAGACCACGGCACGGGCTACGACATCGTGATGCAGGGCGTCGCCAACGAGCAGGCACTCATGGAGTCTATTTACATGGCTATCGACCTCTACCGCCACCGCATGGCCGACGATGAGGCGCGTAGCAATGTGCTACCTAAGCTCTACAAGAACAAACGAGGAGATAACGAGTAAATGCAAGGAGCGACAAAGGATATGGAACGCATCAACGGACTCATAGCTCGCAAAGGGATCAGGCCTATGACAGATCGCATAGCCCATGAAGTGCTGGTGCGTACAGACTTTGCCGAGACTCACTACATGTCTATGCTGGCGATGCTTATGGGCATCGTCGCAGCCTTCACACTGATCGACCCGATCTCCCTATGGAGTAGTATCGTCGGCTCGGTAGTCATACTGCTGGCTCTGATCCTCAACGAGACCGCCTGGTCCATAGAGCGGCAACGTGTCACGAGACAGACGATCCCGACGCCCGGTAAGCAGACCGTCGTATGGTACACAGCGACCCCAATCGTCATACAGCTGGCACTCCTCGTCTCCTTGCCGATACGTATCAGCACCTACCCGCCACAAGAGGCTGGAGCTGCGGGCGTGTCGGGCTGGTGGTATGTAGCGCTGGCACTTATCGTTGTCGTACTCTACCTCTATCAGCTACTCATCGAGTACTTCGTCAGGTACTACCAGCGCAGCATGTCTGCACAGGTGGAGGCACAGCACTACGCTCCGCTCTTCGCCTACCGATACCAGCGTGGATATCAGGCGAATAGCCCTAAGGAGTCAGAGAGTACACGAGCCAGACGTGCACTCCGTCGCTTGCTCACGCTTTGGGAACTCTTACTCCCATGGCATTATCGTCTACAGTCGCTACTTTATCGACATGCCCATCAGAGTGGCGTGCCGGCTCAGTTTGTCCAGCAGATGCCTCCGTACAAGCGTGGCGTCGGCATCACGCTAGGTCTGCTCAGCAACTACAACCGCTGGATACTGCTCGTCCTGACCCTAGCCTTCCGTTGGGAGCTTTGGTATCTAGTGGTGACAGGCGTCGTCATGACGCTGATGACCCTAGGCGCGCAGCTTTACCTAGAGTCGGAGTACCGCAAGCTCTACGAGGGACTCCTCAGCAACCTACACCGCGAGGAGCAACAAGAGTCTCCACAATAGCACTATGAGTACAGAGGAAAAGCGACTACATGTCTACAAAGCTTCGGCAGGAGCGGGCAAGACCCACACCATGACGGAGTCTTTCCTGCGCCATGTCCTGGAGAAGCCTAGGACGAGCTACCAGGAGGTGCAGGCAGTCACCTTTACCAACCTAGCGACCCGAGAGCTCAAGGAGCGATTCTTCAAGGAGCTAGACACATTAGCGACAGAACCTCAAAAGTCGCCTTTCTACAGCAGCTTTAAGGCTGATTATAACAGTGACGCTCAGTTGCTATCCAGAAATGCACGCACGGCACTCCAGTCCATACTCTTCGACTATGGCGGGCTACGCGTCAAGACAATCGACTCCTTCTTCCAAGACATCATCCATGCGCTAGCGATCGAGCTCAAGCAGCGCCCCTCGATGCGCATCGAGCTCTCTACCGATCAGATACTAAGTTTGGCCGTGGAGCGACTCTTTGAGCAGCCCTCCCCCACCGCTCAGAAAGCTATCCAGAGCTTTCTGCTCAATCGTAAGGAGAAGTCTATCTACGCCCTGCGAAAGAGCTTGAAGCTCTTTGCCAAGCAACTATACAACGAGCAGGTGCAGGAGCAAGCCTTCGAGGGGAAGACACTCTTTGATCCTCAGGCTTACAACGACTTCGTCCGTGCTGTCGAGGAGCAGATTAAGAAGGTGGAGGATCAGATCAGGGAGCAGGTGGAAAAAGCCCGAAAGCTCGTTGACGAGGAGACCAAGCTCCCAGGCGGCAAGAACTCGCCACTGACGAGGCTCACGGATACGACAAAGAGTGAGCCGACGGTCGGTGCTACAAACTCCTATATATCCACTACCACCTGGGATAAGTACTTGAAGAACCTCGATGTCAAAGAAGCTCTCGACGCTCGCTACACCAAAGGCATCGAAGGCTCCCAGCTGATCGAGATCTTCCATACGATACTCCGCCTCTACACAGAGCTCTTTACCCTACGTACTGCGATCAAAAACGGATACGAGCTACAGCTCCTCGCAGAGATACAGACGAATGTCGACAAAGTCTCTGAAGAGCTAGGCATCACGCTCCTAGACGATGCCAAGCGACTCATCCGAACCCTCGTGAGTGGCGAGGGAAGCACCGCGTTTATCTATGAGCGGCTAGGCTCCAAGCTGACGCACCACATGATCGATGAGTTTCAGGATACCAGTCGCTTTCAGTACGAAAACTTCGTTCCGCTCCTTGAGGAGGCGCTGAGTAGTTCTGGCGAGGTCTTCATCGTAGGAGATGTCAAGCAGAGTATCTACCGCTTTCGCAATAGCGACCCGATGCTTCTGCAGGTAGATCTTGGCAAAGACTTCGGCGATAACCTGGATGCAAAAAACCTCCCAGACAACTGGCGTAGTGCCCCAGCGATCGTCTCCTTCAACAATCGCTTCTTCTCGCTCCTACCCTACGCCTCCGAACTCAAGCAAGAGAGTTCTAATGAGAGCAAAACTCTACTCCAAACGGTCTACGACCCCGAAAAGGTACACCAAAATGTGCCCGAGTCAAACATAACCAAGGTCGGCGGCGTCTTCATACATCAATGGGAAAAGATGCCCGAGACACCGCCGCCAACAGCAACAGAAGAAGAGGAGGACGCCCCCACCGAGACGCCCCCACCAGACCCGCTCCAGACAAAGATCGACTACCTCCTCTACCATATCATCCCCTCGATACAAAAGCGTGGCTATAAGCTCTCGGACATCGCTATCCTAACGCCAAACAACAACACGCTCCAGCGCATCGCTCAGACGATCATCCTGTACAACAAAGAGCGCGAAAAGAAGGGGAACGAACATCTGCAGCCACTCGCCTTTGTATCCCGTGAGATGCTCTCACTAGATGCCAACCCGCTCTACCGTCTCATCATAGAGATCTTGCAGAGCGTCCTAGTCAATGCAGGAGCCAGCGAGGAGCTTTACAGCAAGAGCTTCGAGCACCGACTAGCCATAACGCACTATGCCGAGCTAGCTCGCAGTCTCAGCGACTCACCCGCCCTAGACCTCGCACGCTGCTACCAAGAGGGGCTGAGTGCCTCACTCTACGAGCTAACCTTACTAATCGTCGAGGAGGTCCGTCCGCTCATCACCTCTGCCGACCAGCCCTACATAGACGCACTCCTAGACACCGTCCAGGACTACAGCCAGGACAACTACGTAGACCTGC
Organism: uncultured Porphyromonas sp.; assembly: GCA_900548415.1. Taxonomy (GTDB): domain Bacteria; phylum Bacteroidota; class Bacteroidia; order Bacteroidales; family Porphyromonadaceae; genus Porphyromonas; species Porphyromonas vaginalis. The sequence continues at coordinate 559 of URKO01000132.1, read as the reverse complement.
AGGGCTTCTTAGAGTGGCTAGAGACCCACACCCCCAGACTAAGCTTAGAGACACAAGATGCCCTGCAGCTCCTCACCATACACTCAGCCAAGGGACTCGGCTTTCCCGTCGTCTGCCTCCTAGAGTACCAGATGAAGCTACTAGACCACACAGATACCATCTGGTGTCGCGACAAGGAGATAATGGCCGAACTACACAAGCTCCTAGGCGAAAGCGTCGAGATTCCCGCTTTACTCCCTATCTCTCCCACCAAAGAGGCGCGAAGCACCCTCTTCCGCGAGAAGATTGTTGCCGAGGAGCAGCTTGCTCTCCTAGATCGCATCAATGCGCTCTACGTAGCGATGACACGCGCCAAGAGCGAGATGCACCTCATACTCGGTGAAGTCAAGGGGCAGTCGGGTAAGAGTATCAACTTCGAGCGACTCATCTCTGAACTAGTCAATGAGGTCCAAAAGCCTGCCCCTGAAAAACTTGAGTTATTGTCACTGGAGACAATCGATCTCCAATGCTCGGAGGACAAGGTCTCACCGTCAGAAGATGAGGAGATCAATCAAAGGAT
>URKO01000131.1 GCA_900548415.1 uncultured Porphyromonas sp. | reverse complement strand
GTGCATCCCTCTCCCTCCATCCCCACGTCGTCCTGTTTTCGTCCTCGTCATCCCCACATCGTCCTGTAGGGACGCACGATCTGTGCGTCCGTCCCCGTCAAAGCGAAACATCGTCAAGATCGTTCGACAACGGACGCCCTCCGGCTAGACACTCTCGTGCGTCTCTACACAGGATTCAGTCACGGCTAGTATCGAGTCATAGTGCGTCCCTCTCCCTCCATCCCCACATCGTCCTGTAGGGACGCACGATCTGTGCGTCCGTTGTGTCAAAAGTTACAGCATCGTGGTTTTAACGAGGACGGACGCTCAGATCGAGCGTCCCTACAGGATTCAGTCATGGCTAGACACTCTCGTGCGTCCCCACAAATCGTTACACGTCACGGCGTCCGTTGTGTCAAAGCGATACGTGTAACCGATGACGTGTAACGATGATACGAGTAACCCTTTGTAGGGATCGGGGGCATATATGGGAAGCTTATTGGGGCATCTTGTAGCCGAGCTTCTCCTTGTACTGCTGCACGAGTGCTTTGTACTGCGGGTTGTCTCGTAGGGCGGCGAGGTCGTCGTCCTGCTCGATGAATGAAAAGCTGTTGTAACCCAATAGTGTCCTAAACGTTTTGCAGGATAAAGAGAAAAGGGTAGGTTTGTAATTGAAACAAAACACAGCTAGTGAGAGCTGTCACAAACCACCCTTTTCAATGGCAAATATAACACTATTCGCACAAGTAATCCGACTTATACCTCGAGAAATCATCCAACGATTAGTCAAGAAGCATGGCACAGACAAGCATGCAAAGGGCTTTAACTCGTGGAGCCATTTGGTTACTATGATCTTCAGCCAATTCTCGGGTAGCGTGTTGCTACGTCAAATCTCAGAGGGGCTACAATCTGCTACGGGCAATCTCAATCATCTAGGACTCTCACGAGCCCCCTCCAAATCCAATATCAGTTACCAAAACGCCAATAGGACTTCTCAGTTCTTCGAAGATGTCTTTTATGCCCTCTTCCAATATTTGGGACAGCACGGAGATCTCAAGCAGATGAAGAAACGCCTGAAGGCGAAAGTCTGTCTATTGGACTCCACCCTAATGTCTCTCTGCCTAGAGATGTACGACTGGGCTCTATACACGCACACCAAAGGTGCCGTCAAGATGCATACAGTGCTTGATTTTGAGACACTTCTGCCTGAATTCGTCTGTATAAGCAATGGTAAGGGAGCCGACAATACGATTGCCAAAAAGCTCCACTTTGCCCGAGGCACCATCGTTGTAGCTGATCGAATCTACAGCGATACTGAGCTTCTGAATCATTGGGACAGCACAGGGGTTGTTTTCATCGTCAGAGGAAGAAACAACATCCAATTTGAGTCAATCAGGGAGAGAGATTTGCCTGATACGACATCTCAAGAGATACTGATAGATGAAGAGGTGAGACTGACAGGCGTAGAGACAGCGAGCAAGTACCCTAAGAAGATTCGTAGGATAGGCATCTACAATGTTCAAGGAGGCTATACGATTGACTTGTATACCAATGACTTTAAGCACGCAGCCAGCACTATTGCAGCACTATATCGCTCACGTTGGAAGATTGAGATCTTCTTTAGAAACCTCAAGCAAAACCTGCACATCAAGAGTTTTCTGGGAACCTCTCAAAACGCTGTCGAGATTCAGATTTGGACGGCTCTGATTACGATTCTCCTACTTCAATATCTCAAGCGAATAGCAAAACACCCCTGGTGTCTCTCTAATTTAACAGCGTCATTGAGACTTAACACTTTCACTAAAATCGACCTCTTTCAGTGGATAAATGAGCCGTTTTCACCGCCTCCAGACGAGCCCGAAATAGCATAGGGGGGATACCCCCGTTTTTACCGCAAATGTCAAGGGGCGATTGACCCGCTTGACAGCTATCTCACACCCATCCCCCCGCCAAAAACGTTTAGGACACTATTGGTTGTAACCCTTTTCGAGGGCGATGCGTAGGTTGTCCAGTGCTTGCTCTGTATTGCCCATTCGACCATAGACCCCTGAGATGCTGTAGTAGAGGTCGGCATCGTCTGGGTCCTCCTCAATACACTTAGCGATGGCCGCGATGGCCTGCTCCTGCTCGCCTAGAGACTGGTAAGCGTAAGCCATAGTTATGTCTGTCGCATCGTGCTCCTGTAGGATATCTATCACCTTGCGATAGTCGGCCGTGGCGGTGTCCTTGCGTCCCAATGCTGTGTAGCGATCTGCTCGCTTGAGGTAAGCCCATAAGAATGTGTCGCTTAGCTCGATCGCCTTGGAGTAGTCATCGATGGCCCCCTGGAGGTCCTGGAGCTTACTCTTGATCTGAGCACGCTGATAGTAGCCATCAAGGTCGTCAGGTACAAGGGAGACATATTTATTCGACTCTGCGAGAGCTCTTCGGAAATTGCCATCCTCAAAGAGCATCTGAGCCTTGCTGTAAATGTAGGTTTGGTCCGTAGGGTCTAGCGAGATAGCTTCGTCGATATACTTGAGTGCCGAGCTGTAGTCGCCTATCATCTGATAGGCAGTCGCTATGTGGCTGGCTACGAAATCGGTTAGTTCTTGTCTCTCTGTGACTTGCAGGTAGTACTCCAGTGCACCTTTGTCATCTCCGATGTTTTGATGAGCCATGCCGATAAGGAAGAGGTACTCTCCCGTTTTGCTCACGGACTCTACAGCCTTGAGCTTAGCTTCGAGAGTAGGCATTGCCTGAGCTGCGATGATATTGAGGAGGGTATAGGTGTCTTCGTTTGCAAGGCTGTTTGCAATGGTATAGATAATGTCATCCATCGCCTCATTGTAGTGCTCTAGTTTGATGTATACATTAGCTCTCAGATAGTAGAGAATGCTTTCGTCTGGGGCAACCTTGATAGCTTCGTTCAGGTTCTGTATGGCATCCTCCAGCCTCTCTTGTAGCATCGCAATCACGGCCAATCCGATATAGCCCGTTGGGTTCTTAGGATCGAGTGAAGCGACCTTACGCATATCCACCTCTGCGAGGTCGTACTGCTCCATAGCGCCATAGAGATTTCCACGCTTTAAGTATAGATCAGGCGTGTCGGGAGCATCCTTGATAGCTGAGTGCAGGTCCATAAGCGCCTTGACACCATCATCAAGGTCGGAGTAGATGTCTGAGCGGAGGCTGTAGACCATAGCTCTACGTGCAGGCTTCGCCTGTAGGAGGGTGATCGCCTTGGTGGCAGCCTCTAGAGCTTGCTCAGGCTTGCGCTGCATACGGTAAATGGTGGCGACGTAAGCCCAAGCGACACCATTGTTTGGCTCGCTCTGGAGTGCTTTCTGGACGTGCTCGAGGAACGCTGCCTGATCCTCAGGTTCAGACATGATGATCCCTAGGGTATCCTGGAGGTCGGGTGAGAATGTGTCAAAGGTTCGCTCCAAGGTGGGCAAGTCTTGCGCAGAGAGGTCTGTCGTGCCCTGCACCTGAGCGGACAGCGTAGTGGCTAAGCAGACAAGGCTTAGCAGTAGAGGCATGATTCGCTTCATCGTATTGAGTAAGTTGCTGGTTTGTTGTTACAAATGTAGTTATTTCTTTCGAGAGGATAAGCTCTGGCAGCTAGGATAGCTCTAGCTCTTTGTTGAGGAAGGCAACGATCGCCTTGCGGTTGTGGAGGAGCGTGTAGTGCGTGTCTGCAGCGTCCCAGTAGAGTGCCGTCTGCATGCCATTGGCACGCATTCGCTTAGCTAGAGCGGGCTGGTTGGCAGCGGTCTCATCTTTGCCCCCACCGATTAGTATGACCTTGGCACCGATGCGCTTCGTCTGACTAGGCTGACAGGAGATGTAGGTGATGCTCTTGAAGCGCTTGCCGTAGTTACGGTAGGCGATGTCGCTGGCGGTGAAGCCGTTGGAGAGTCCCATGAGGTGCAACTGTCTGCGGTCTATATGGTAGCCCCGCTCCTCGAGGAAGGGGATCTGACGGTCAAAGATCCCTGCAATATCGCTCGGACTGAAGAAGCCCGTGAGGTCGTGCGAGGGGATGGCTAGGACGACGCAGTTGTCCAGCTGACGGAGTATGCTGGTGTATAGCTTCCAGTTGCCCAGCCCTCCATGGCAAAAGACGACGAGCGGATAGCTCTTGTCGCGTTGATACTGCTTAGGACGAATCAGATAGACCGCCTGATGAGGGGCTGCGAAGCTATTGAAAAACTGGGAGCAGACACCCGACATGGGGTTGGAGGTGGACCATCTCAAGCTCCTTATGGGACGTGTAAAGCAACGATTGCCATAGGAACGGTACTCATCTTTGTACTGATTGATGAGGCTCTTGGAGAGCGACGACATAGCCTCCCGCGGTAAGATGGCTGCTACGCGTAGTCCCCAGCTCATAGCCTCCTCCTCGGGGACGATCGTATTGGCTAGGTACTGGTAGAGTGGTGGCGTGGTAGCATGCCCCTCGCTGTCTTGGTAGATGAGCTGGACACGATCGGAGGAGTTCGTGCGGTAGCGGGGCATAGCGATAAAGAGTGTGACCACCATTAGCGCGATCATGATGCGGTTAGCATGACGGTAGGGGATCTTGCTCAGGAGCTCTTTGCGCCAGAGGAGTAGGGCGAGCCATAGGAAGAGTAGCTTGTAGAACCAAGTTGCTGACAGGACGAGGAGTAAGAGGAGCAGGGCCGTGAGGATCTTCTTTTTCATAGGGATGTATCTGATGAAAGGGGCTTAGCAATTGTCTTGAGA
>URKO01000130.1 GCA_900548415.1 uncultured Porphyromonas sp. | reverse complement strand
GGCGAATCGCTGTGTTGCTTTCGGGATTCGGCTTCGGTCACATACGGAGGTATGCTCCCTTCAGACCTCACCCTCAGTGCCTTGCGCTTCATCCTTTCTGCAAAGTCTGGCAAAGCAGTAGCCCCACCCGGCACGATGACCGAGTGGGGCTACGCATGTTGTGAAGCTCAGGCTCCGCTTGTCAGAGGATGCTCTCCATCGGAGCCTGTAGCTGTGAAGGCACTAGAGAATCAGTCGGAAGGTGCGTACCTCGCCTGCCTTGTGGGCTGCGACGATGTAGATACCAGACTGGAATGGCTCAGCAATGAGCTGTTCTGTCTCAGTGATCTGGTAGTGACCTATCTGAGCACCGCTAGCGGTGTATAGCTCGATGGTCGCACCCTGTAGACCCATCACGAGGATACCCTCGGGTGTCGCTACGATACGTGCTGTCTCGCTGTCGATAGCGTTGATAGCCGTCGACTGAATCGTGAAGGTGGTCTTACCCTGAGCGACCGTCTGCAGAGCAGGCATGATGGTCGCCTCAACGGTGACCTCATAGCGTGTACCCGTCTGTAGCCCCTCGAGGGTGGTGTAGACGTAGCCGTCACGAAGCTCTAGCGAGCGGAGCTGCTGCGTAGGATCGAGGCGCATCGTCTGCGTTGCACTAGCGTCAGCACCTACAGGACGATAGCTTACGGTGTAGCTCACCTGCGTGGGGAGCGTCTGCCAGCGTATCTGCGCTGTGCTCTCAGTGGTTGCGACCACTTCGAGGACTATCTGCTCCTTGGCTGGCTTGGTAGAGGCATCCTGCTTGATGTGCAGGTTGTCCATCGCAAAGTAGCTAGGCGCATAGGTGTCGCTCGACTGGATGGAGAACTTGAGCGTCTTGACCTCCCCGAGAGAGGAGAGGTCGACCCACTTCCAGTCGTTGACCACTTCGCGCTTCTTATTGCGATAGTCGATGAGTGGTACCTCGACCTTCTTGCCATTGTCAGCCGTGATGGTCACGATAAAGAAGCTACCCTCCTCAAAGGCGGGACGGCCATAGTTCTTATCGCCCTGGGTAGCAAAGCTCTTGACCCACGCTGTGTTGGTCAGATAGACACCCTCAAGCTGCACCTTGCGGTCGCTACCAGGCATGACCGTGACGACGGGATTGTAAGAGCCCCACTGAGGATTATCACCTGGGCAGTAAGCCACGACATACTGCTTGGACTTACCCTCCAGCTCCTGACCACCACCGACGACGTTGTTGTATTGTTGCGTCAAGTCGCCCGTGTAGGTCGTATCGGCACTAGCTGCTAGGGCAAAGCCACTCCAGCTATTCCACTCAGCATTGTAGCTGTTGGAGAAAGCGAACGAACCGCTACCGAATGGTGCCTTCTGATTGTAAGGCTCCTCGCTAGCGAGTGGCTCCTCCTCAAAGGTTGCCACCATCGCCTCGCCGTGTAGTCCATTGACGTAGACATAGACGCTCTCGGTGACTTGGCTACCAGCAGCATCTGTCACAGTGACACTGTAGCGTGTCGTCTGCGTAGGAGCTACGGAGACAGTCTGCAGTGAGTCGCCTTGTGACCACTTATAGCTATAAGGAGCCACACCACGGATCACCTGAGCCGTTAGCTGAGCCTGCTGTCCGAGACTGATGGTCACGGGAGCGATAGCGAGCTGCATGGCGAGGGCATCGCCGTTGTAGTCATCGATCCATAGCTTGCCACGGCTCTCGAGGGTCACCTCACGGATGTCACCTCTCTGAGCTAGGTCTACGTATGCCCACTCCTGCTCAGTAGCGGGGAGCGTGATACGCGTACCGCCATCGATGCGCAGATAGACGGGGCGGTCAGCCATGAGCGAGAAGCCTCGCTGTGGTATCTTGCCCTTGGAGTTGGTCACGGTGATGGTCACCTTGTCGCCCGCCATCTCAGCAATCTGATTGCGTGAGCGGGTGAAGTCTTCGATGACCTTGACTCCTGCGAAGCTATTGGTCCCTGAGTAGACGACATCACCCTCTATGGTGCGGTTGTCCTTCTCAAAGGTAGCTACTCGCGTAGGCATATAGGTAGTAGTAAAGGTAAAGAGGAGCTCAGGCTCGGCATCCTTATTATTGAGCGTACCGTGGAGGAGTCCGTAGACCTCATAAGTGGTCTCAGGCTCTAGCCCCATGATGGTAAACTCAGTCGTACGCTTGCCAAGAGCAGTGAAGTGTCTGCCCTTGTCTCGTATCGTAGCGGCATCTGGAGCTGTCGTAGCCTCCTCGCCCTTTGCAATCGTCATCAGGTAGACGTCGGTCATCTGATCCGGCTCGACAGAAATCGTAGCGGACTGATGTAGCGCACGAACTACCTGCTTGTTGATGAGCTTAGGAGCCTCGTCAGTTACATTAGGATCCTGCTCGTAAGCACCGACAGTCGGATGCTCATTGTCACGAGCTGTGCCAATGATGTCCGTCGTGACAGCAGCGTGTGGAGCACCCTGTGGTAGTACGGTCATATCCTTCGGGTAGAGTACCTTGTCAGAGACGAAGGCTACCTCTACGACCTTGGATGCTGTGCTCTTTGTCGCCTGCTGATAGTTGGTCGCGTCGTACTTCTTACCCTTAGCGGTGATGAGTACGCCCTTGCTGTCAGAGGTGTAGAGCGCATTGCGGTCGCAAGTGAGCTGCTTGTTGGGGAGAGCTTGATTGCTAAAGAGGATGCCTCCACCGTCTCGGTTCTGCAGGATGTTGTCAGAGAGCTGAGACGAAGAGATATCGCCGTTGAGCATAAGGAGTGCTGTACTCTTGCCGTCATGAGCTATAGCGGTGTTGAAGACAAAGCTCAGTCCCGTAACGTTGCTCGCCTTAAAGGCACGGCTATCAGAAGAGCCACGCGTGATGCGGATCACATTGTTGGCAACGAGTAGCCCCTCGCCCTGCACCTCACGGACAGAGATGCCGTGTAGTGAACTGAGTTTATAGGCCTCGGGCTGTGTCAGGTCAAAGTCGTTGCCGATGATCTTAGCATCCGTGTGGAAGGTTGCATCGATACCGATGTACTCTCTCTGAGGCGTAATCTGCTGTACCATCTCGTTGCCCTCGATAAGGACTTCGGAGGAACGAATGACATAGATTGCCTTGCCACTATGATCTACGAAGCGGTTGTTGCGCACCGTGTAGCCCTTACCTACGGGGTTGGCAACAGTACTGGTACCTCCAATCTGTAGAGCAATGTGTCCACCCTCAAAGAGCGAGTTCTCAACCAAGACATCACAGCTCTGTGCGTGTGGATTGCTGGCCGCCTCAATCTTGACAAGGTGCGGAGACATGTTGTAGTTCATATTGCTCGTGTTCTTGGTGTAGACATGGCAATTGTCCATCGTGAAGTGCGATGAGTTCTCCTGAACGTAGACCATCGTTGGGAAGCCGAGGTCTGTCGAGTGGATCGTCATATTGCGCAGCGTCACGTAGGGGGTATTGCGTACGGTCATCACACCATAGTAACGTCGATAGGCATCGTCTCCAATAGGCTTGTTATACCCATTGGCAGAGAGGACGACCTCGTCACGGGAGTTGCCGAGGCCAACGATGGTGATGCTGTTCTTGGCAGAAGCTCCGGGGACACGCTCTAGGAGAACTGTCTCAGGATACTCACCAGGCTCCACCTCAACGGTGACAGCACCAGAGACACCCTGCTTGGTTAGATCCTTAGCGGCTGCAGCCAGACTCTTGTAGGTAGCGGCACTGCTAGAGCCGACACGGAGTGTGCCTTGGAGTCCGCCCTGGCGCGTCTTCGTGTCAAAGGGCTTCTCCTGCTTCACATCGTACTTGGTACCTCCGACGGTAACACTCTTGGCAGTCACCGAGATCGGTGTGCCTACCTTGAGGTCGCCAGCGAGCTGAGCCTTGACCCAGTAGTACTGCGTGCGGGGTAGCGTCAGTGTATCGGCGGGGTCAAACTTAAAGATGACCTCCGTCTGCGTAGCTTGTGGCTTGACCGTTGCGATCAGATGAGCTTCATCAAACTCACTGATAGCTCCTGTAGCGTATAGTGCGAGCTCCTCAATGCCTTCGCTAGAGATCTCTAGCTGTAGCTTCTCGAGGGTCGTCTTGCCCTTCTCTCCAGCGGTGGTTAGGTCGATGCGTACAGCGGGCAGTGAGCTACCCGAGAGTACACCCTGCTTGTCTGCGGGGAGAGCCACGGCGGAGACCTTCTCGACGAAGAGGTCGCGAGGCTTGATGCTCTCTACACGAGCAGCCCACCCGAAAGTGAAAGTGTCTGAACCCTTGAAGTAGACCGTCAGAGAGCCGTCCTGCTCTTGCGAGGTGAAGGTTCTGACACCAGTCTGCTTGAGTATATTGTTGTCACCTGTGGAGAGCAGCTTGCTCTTGACCGTGTGGTCACGTCCTGAGTAGATGCCGAAGGTGGCTCTTCGTAGATTTATTGAGTCGATCGTGAGGGTTACCACCTCGCCTTCGTGGGATGGGAGGAAGGTCACGTACGACCCTGTGTTCTTGAGCACCTTGCCATCGGGACCGCCCTCGTCGTAGTACGATAGGGGCGTGGTGACGGTCACCTCTTTGTTGTTGCCTGAGGCTGGGTGGTTGAAGATGTTGACCAGCTTGTACGATCCCTTAGGATCAGCGTTGCGAACGTCAATAGGCTTACCAGCGACAGTTAGCTTGGCGATAGCCACATCTATGCTGTCAGCTGCTGGAGCATCCTTGCGAATGTCTAGTGCGAGGATGTAGTTATTGGCAAATTCCTTCAGC
>URKO01000129.1 GCA_900548415.1 uncultured Porphyromonas sp. | reverse complement strand
TATCCAGTTCGAGCACGACTTCAACATGTCTGAGCTAGGTCAGCCAGTCGATCGCTCTCGTTGGCTCATGAATCCTCAGGATGTCAACGCTTACTACATGCCTTCGACGAATGAGATCTGCTTCCCCGCTGGTATCCTACAGCCTCCTTTCTTCAACATCAACGCTGATGACGCTGTCAACTATGGTGCTATCGGTGTGGTCATCGGTCATGAGATGACGCACGGATTTGACGATCAGGGTAGCGAGTTTGACGCTGTCGGCAATATGCACAACTGGTGGACTGAGGCTGACAAGAAGAACTTCAAGAACTCTACGGAGCGTCTCGCTCAGCAGTTCAGCAAGATCAAGATCAATGACAACCTCAACGCTGACGGCCATCTGACACTTGGCGAGAATATCGCTGACCAGGGCGGTCTCCTTGTCTCTTACCTAGCACTCCAGAAGCAGCTCGAGGGCAAGAAGGTCGAGAAGATCGACGGCTTCACACCAGCACAGCGCTTCTTCATCGGTTACGCTCGTGTATGGGGACAGAACATCACTCCCGAGGAGGAGATACGTCTGACCAAGATCGACCCACACAGCTTGGGCATCAACCGTGTCAATCAGGCGCTGAAGAACATTGATGCCTTCTATGAGGCATTCAACGTCCAGCCTGGCGACCCCATGTACATTGCTCCTGAGGAGCGTGTCGTGGTCTGGTAATCTAGACACTATATCAACGTAAAGCGACGCTCTCGTAGAGATAGTAGACTCTATGGGAGCGTCGCTTCCTTTTTTATTTGAAATGACCAGCTCCATCTTCCTAGACTTCCGTGGGTTCGTGCTATTCTTTCTGCTGCTCTGTGGTTCGCACCACTTAGTAGCGCAGCAGAGGTTCACCATTGTCTCATACAATGTGGAGAACCTCTTTGACACCATCCCCAGCACCCGCTGGGATGATCGCGAGTACCTCCCCACGGCCCGCAAAGGGTGGACGGCAGAGCGTATGAAGCGCAAGTGTCATCAGCTAGCCGAGGTGATCTCTCATGCGACCGCTTGGGATATACCCGCCCTCATAGCACTACAAGAGGTCGAGAGCGTAGAGGCACTCGAGCAGCTGGCGCACTACACGCTCTTACGAGGGGGCAACTACAAGACCATCTGCGCCACAGGCTCCGACCGCCGTGGCTCTCACGTGGCACTGCTCTATGACGCAGACCGCTTTGCCGTAGAGCATACCGAGGAGTGGCCCCTCCGCATCATGCCCGACAGCATCTACCCGACGCGCAACTTGCTCTTCGTCTCTGGTCGCCTCCCCTCCGCAGCGCCGCTCTCGCTCATCGTCTGCCACCTCCCCTCACGCCGAGGAGGTGCTACCGCCGAGGCTGCTCGTGCTGCGCTCATCGATATGCTCCGCATGCGTACCGATAGCCTGCTGATGGCTAATCCTGAGCAAAGCATCGTCGTCGTGGGCGACTTCAATGCCACCCCAGAAGATGGCTTGACCGACAGATGGGCTGCCTCCTACCACACCTACCTATTTCAAAGCGATTCGTTTGCGATGGTAGACCTCACGCCCCCATTCACAGACGAGCAACTCAAGACGATGCCCCCAGGGAGTTACTATTACCGAGGCTACTGGGAGCGCATCGACCGACTCTTCGTCTCCCGTACGCTACTCGCCGAGACGCGCTATCCGCGTCTAGAGCTAGAGACGGTACGCATAGCCCTGCCCCCACAGAAGTACATGCACGAGAGTCCAGCCCCGTGGGGCCGTCCGCGACGAACGTACGGCGGCGACAGCTACCTCGCCGGCCCCAGCGACCACCTCCCGCTCGTCGCCACCCTCCTCTACTAAGACTGTTGCAACAGTCTCATTACGGAGTGCAAAGTTAGCAACCTTACCGCACTCTGCGTTTCGTCAAGCAGCGAGCGCGACTGATTCCGTAGTGCAAAGCCCACCATCACTGCTCGACGTATCGCGCTGTCTTCGTAGTATATACGAGTTCCAAAAACAGTTCCCATTTTGGAACTTTCCAGTTCCAACGGTGGAACAAACTGGAATGTGCGCAAACTGTTGCAATTCTCTTGGCTAAAGTGTATCTTTGTCATAGTGTAAACAGAACTCTAAATACTATGGCAACGATATACGACTTCACCGCCCTGACCTCTCAGGGCAAGGAGCTAAACTTAGCCGACCTGCGTGGCAAAGTGATCCTCATCGTCAATACCGCTAGCAAGTGTGGCTACACACCTCAGCTGGCTGGACTCGAGGAGCTACACAAGCAGTACCACGACCAGGGACTCGTCTTGCTCGGCTTTCCCTGCAATCAGTTTGGCGGACAAGACCCTGGCACCGATGAGGAGATACGCAACTTCTGTCAGGTCAACTACGGCGTCACCTTCCAAATCATGCAGAAGGTAGAGGTCAACGGACCCCACGCCCACCCGCTCTTTAAGTTCCTCAAGGAGGAGACGAGCCAAGACTCAGACCTGCCGGTCAAGCCAATACAGTGGAACTTCAACAAGTTCCTCATCTCCCGTGACGGCACCGAGATAACCCGCTACGGATCGGCTAAGCTCCCGAAGAACTTAGCCAAGGATATCGAAGCTCTCCTTTAATTCCCCCTAAAGCTATGTTCGACTCTCCCATCTACTTTTGGCTCATCGCTGGGCTACTTCTCCTACTCGTTGAGCTACTCACGCCAGGCTTCGTTGTAGCCTGCTTTGGCATAGGAGCTTTGCTGGCGATCCTGCCCGCAGCCCTCGGCGCCTCGATCACTTGGCAGGTGCTTACCTTTTGCATTGGGTCGATCCTTGCCCTTTTGCTCCTGCGCCCTATGGTTCGTCGCCTCAATCGCAACAAGGAGACCGCCCGCACGGGCATTGAGGCACTCTACGGGCGCACGGCTCGTGTCACCGAGTGCATCGATGCTAGTCGGGAGACGGGACGCATCGCTGTGGACGGGGACAACTGGCGCGCCCGCACAGTGGCTCCCGACATGATCATCCCCCGTGGCGAGATGGTCCGCATCGTCAGCAACGACAGCATCGTTATGATTGTCGAGCCTATTACTTCAACAACTGAATAACAACTAAAACACTACAAATATGGAAGCATCCCTCATCGTACTGGGCGTACTCGTCCTGCTCGTCATCTACATCATCGCCAAGGGTCTAGTCATCGTCCAGCAGTCTGAGACGATGATCGTGGAGCGTCTCGGGCGCTATCTCAAGACCCTCCCCTCGGGTATCAACCTGATCATTCCTTTCATTGATAAGCCACGTCCTATGGTTTGGCGTATCACAGCTTCATCCAGTAAGGGTGGTACGCTCGTGCGCTTTATCAATACCGATCGCATCGATCTACGAGAGAATGTCTACGACTTCGCCCGTCAGAGCGTCATCACCCGTGACAACGTAGTCACGGAGATTAACGCAGTCCTTTACTTCCAGATCGTCGAGCCACTCAAAGCGGTCTACGAGATCTCTAACCTCCCCGTAGCTATCGAGATGCTCACGCAGACTTCGCTGCGTAACGTGATCGGCGAGATGGACCTCGACGAGACGCTCACCAGCCGTGACACGATCAATAGCAAGCTGCGCGACATCCTAGACGAGGCGACCAATAAGTGGGGTGTCAAAGTAAACCGCGTGGAGCTACAAGACATCAACCCGCCCCGAGACATACGCGATGCGATGGAAAAGCAGATGCGTGCCGAGCGTGACAAGCGTGCTCAGGTGCTCACCGCTGAGGGTCAGAAGGAGGCGATGATCCGTGAGTCTGAGGGTCGTATGACTGAGTCGGTCAACCATGCCGAGGGTGAGAAGAAAGCGCAGATCCTCGCTGCCGAGGCTGACGCTCGCGCTACCATCCTTCGTGCAGAGGCTGAGGCAGAGGCCATCGAGCGCATCACCTCCGCAGTCGCCAGCACGGGCAGCAATCCTACGCAGTACCTCATAGCGATGCGCTATCTGGACACGCTCGAGAAGATTGGCCGCAACAGCTCCGACAAGACGCTCTTCCTCCCCTATGAGGCAACGGGCATCCTCTCCGCCCTCGGCGGCATCAAGGAGGTCTCTGCCAGCGAGGTGGGCAACCTCCTCACCAAGGTCAGCAAGCACTAATTCCTCCTTGGCACAGTACAGTATGCCATAGAGGCCTAGCAAACTCACACGAAGCGTATGAGCAAGATCTCGATACGGTTTTTCAATGACCGAGAGGTGCGAGCCGTTTGGGACGAGACTGAGTCTAAATGGTGGTTCTCTGTGTTGGACATCATAGGAGTGCTCAACGACCAAGACGATTACAATAAAAACAGGAACTACTGGAAGTATCTAAAGACGAAACTCAAGAGGAAGGAAAGTGAAGTGGTTAGTGCCACTAACCAGTTGAAACTCCTCGCTCCCGATGGGAAGAAGCGACTAACGGACACCCTCGATGACAAAGGAGTCGTGGCTCTCGCACAGAATTTTCCCAATGATCGGGCTATGCGCTTCGTGAAGTGGTTTGTGGGAGGAGAGGAAACTATTGATGGGCGCAGTCGCTCCAAAGCGTATGCCCTTTTTGAGAGCAACCTCTTAGACAGTATCGAAGTGGGTACGGTGCAAGGACTGCAACAGATACATGCCTATCTATTCGGTGGCCTTTACGACTTTGCAGGACAAATCAGACAAGTCAATATCGCCAAAGGAGGCTTTCAGTTTGCCATGGCTCAGTACCTACCTGACACCCTTACTCGTATAGAACAAATGCCGGAGCAGACATGGGAGCAGATTAT
>URKO01000128.1 GCA_900548415.1 uncultured Porphyromonas sp. | reverse complement strand
CTTTGTGGGACACGAAATTAAGATTACAACCAGTAAATATGAAGAGAACCTGTAAGTTTACGCTTGATGCTACACTGCCCAAGTACCCCACCTTTGAGGAGGGCATCCGTCGAGCACCGGATAGGGGATACAGCTTGACCCCTGCACAAACACGTGTGGCACTACAGAATGCGCTGCGCTATGTACCTAAAGAGCTCCACGCTGAGCTAGCACCCGAGTTCCTCAAGGAGCTCAAGGAGCGTGGTAAGATCTACGCTTATCGCTATCGCCCCGAGGGTGATCTCAAGGCGGGTCCTATCGATAGCTACAAGGGCAAGTGTATCGAGGGTAAGGCCTTCCAGGTGATGATCCACAACAACCTCTCACACGCCGTAGCGCTCTACCCTTATGAGCTGGTCACCTATGGTGAGACAGGTCAGGTGTGCCAAAACTGGCTCCAGTATCGCCTCATCATCAAGTACCTCGAGGAGCTCACGCAGGATCAGACACTTGTCATCGAGAGCGGACACCCGCTGGGACTCTTCGCTTCGCACCCCTCAGCTCCTCGTGTCATCATCACCAACTCGATGATGGTCGGTCTCTATGACAATATCAAGGACTGGGAGATAGCTGCTCAGATGGGCGTCGCCAACTATGGTCAGATGACCGCTGGTGGCTGGATGTACATCGGACCACAGGGTATCGTACACGGTACGTTCAATACGCTGCTCAACGCTGGTCGTCAGCAGCTACATATCCCGAGCGGTGGCAACCTCGCTGGTAAGCTCTTTATCTCCTCTGGTCTAGGCGGCATGAGTGGTGCACAGCCTAAGGCTGCCGACATCGCAGGTGCTACCTCTATCACGGCTGAGGTGGATATGTCTCGTATCATGACTCGCTACAATCAGGGCTGGGTGAAGCATATCGCCAAGACAATCCCCGAGGCACTCAAGCTTGCTGAGGAGGGTATGAAGGCTGGTGAGCCTTGCTCTATCGCTTACCACGGTAATGTGGTAGACCTGCTGGAGTATTGTGTCGAGCACAATGTACACATCGACCTACTCTCCGACCAGACGAGCTGTCACGCTGTCTATGAGGGTGGTTACTGCCCTGTGTCGCTTACCTTTGAGGAGCGCACGGACCTGCTGGCACACGACAGAGAGCGTTTCTGCCAAGAGGTGGACAAGGGTCTGCACCGTCACTACGAGGCTATCAAGGCTCTGGTGGCTCGTGGCACTTACTTCTTTGATTATGGTAATGCCTTTATGAAGGCTTGCTTTGATGCAGGCATCCAAGAGATTTCTCGCAATGGCGTAGACGACAAGGATGGCTTCATCTGGCCAAGCTACGTAGAGGACATCATGGGTCCTGAGCTCTTTGACTACGGCTATGGTCCATTCCGCTGGGTATGCCTCAGCCACGACCATGAGGATCTGATCAAGACCGATCACGCCGCTATGGAGTGCATCGACCCAGATCGTCGTGAGCAGGATCGTGATAACTATATATGGATACGTGACGCTGAGAAGAATCAGCTCGTCGTCGGTACCGAGGCGCGTATCCTCTACCAGGATGCTGCGGGACGTCTGAAGATCGCCCTCAAGTTCAACGATATGGTACGTCGTGGCGAGGTCGGCCCGATCATGATCGGTCGTGACCACCACGATGTGAGCGGTACGGATAGCCCCTTCCGTGAGACGTCCAACATACGTGACGGTAGTAACGTCATGGCCGATATGGCTGTCCAGTGCTTTGCGGGCAACTGCGCTCGTGGTATGAGCCTCGTCGCTCTGCACAACGGCGGAGGCGTCGGTATCGGCAAGGCGATCAACGGTGGCTTTGGTATGGTCCTCGATGGTAGCCGTCGTGTCGACGAGATCCTCCGTCAGGCTATGACGTGGGATGTCATGGGCGGTGTCGCTCGCCGTGCGTGGGCTCGCAATGAGAATGCGCTGTCTACCTCTCGCGAGTTCAACGAGGAGCACTCCGACCTCTACCACATCACCATCCCCTTCCTCGTGGATGACGCTCTCCTTGATGAGGTGCTGAAGTAAATCCTTCATCGAGCATAACGAAAAGCCTCGCCTCTCTAAGCGCACAGCTTAGGGGGGCGAGTTTTTTTCGTACATTTGTCAGATACACACTGACTAATGAAAGAAAGACACCACTATACTGGACTAACGGATGCGCAGGTCCTGGAGAGTCGCAAGAAGCATGGCTCAAATATCCTGACACCCCCTAAGAAAGCACCGCTATGGCGGCAGTTCTTGGAGAAGTTTGCCGATCCGCTCATCATCATCTTGCTGATTGCTGGCGGACTATCTATCGGCATCTCCTGCTACGAGTACTTTAGGCTGGGAGAGGGTGCCGAGGTCTTCTTCGAGCCGGTGGGTATCTTCGTGGCGATCCTGCTCGCTACGGGGCTTGCCTTTTACTTTGAGCTACAGGCAGACAAGGAGTTCACCATCCTCAATCAGGTGCATGACGATGAGCTGGTGACACTCATCCGCAATGGCAACGTAACACAGGTGCCACGGCGGGAGGTGGTCGTAGGCGACATCGTACGCCTAGGCACTGGCGAAGAGGTACCAGCCGACTGCCAGCTACTCGAGGCGACGATGTTGCAGATGGACGAGTCGACCCTCACGGGCGAGCCTTTCTGCAACAAGAGCGTTCGCCCAGAGGAGTTTGACAAGAGTGCTACCTACCCGACCGATCAGGTGATGAAAGGGACCAAAGTGATGGAGGGGCACGGTATCTGCGAAGTCCTCGCCGTGGGCGACAAGACAGAGCAGGGCAAAGTGTTCGAAGCGGTTCAAATCGAGGATGACGTTAAGACACCGCTCAGTGAACAGCTCGATGGTCTGAGCCGATGGGTCACGAGGGTGAGCTACGGCATTGCGGCTCTCATCGTCATAGGGCGTGTCATCGTTTACCTTGTCGCCAATGGCACCGACCTTTTTGCTTCTCTAGAGCAGGCGACACCTTTCTTTGCCTACATCTTACAGACCTTGATGATCGCCGTGACGCTCATCGTCGTGGCCGTGCCAGAGGGCTTGCCGATGGCGGTGACGCTGAGCTTAGCCTACAGTATGCGTCGTATGCTACGAACTAACAACTTGGTGCGCAAGATGCACGCCTGCGAGACGATGGGCGCGACGACCGTCATCTGCACCGACAAGACGGGTACGCTGACGCAAAACCAGATGAGTGTCGACGAGATGAAGCTCTACGGCGACACACCGCATACGCTACTCCACGAGGGCATTGCGGTCAATTCAACCGCTTCGCTCGATCTCTCCGACCCCGCCAATCCACAGGTACTGGGCAATCCAACGGAAGGCGCTCTGCTCTTATGGCTTCACGGTCAGGGCGTAGACTACCGCTCTTTGCGAGAGGAGGCAGAGACGGTGGCTGAGGTGCCCTTCTCCACTGAGCGCAAGTACATGGCGACGCTCGTTGAGTCGCCTCGTCTGCCAGGCAAGCGGGTACTCTATATTAAAGGAGCCCCCGAGATCGTCTTCGACCTATGCGCTGAGTCTGCTGTGAGCCGTGAGGAGCTGGAGCAGCAGTTGGCCGAGTATCAGCATCGTGCCATGCGTACGCTAGGCTTTGCCTACCAATTAGTTGAGGAGGGCGACTCGGTGATTGTATCTGGTCAATTGACCGCCAGCAAGCTCCGCTTCATCGGTGTAGTCGCCATTGCCGACCCCGTCCGCATGGAGGTGCCCGCTGCGGTGCAGGAGTGTGTCCATGCTGGAATCGATGTGAAGGTGGTCACGGGCGACACCTCCGGCACGGCACGCGAGATAGCTCGTCAGATCGGTCTGTGGGACGACAGCCGAGATGGAGCAAAGAGCATCATCACGGGGCCAGACTTCGCAGCGCTCTCTGACGAAGAGCTCCTAGCTCGTGTCAACGAACTGAAGATTATCTCTCGAGCGCGTCCGATGGACAAGAAGCGACTCGTCGAGGCGCTCCAAAACAATGGTCACGTGGTGGCTGTCACGGGCGATGGGACCAATGATGCGCCGGCTCTGCGTGCGGCACACGTGGGGCTCTCGATGGGCGATGGCACGAGCGTCGCCAAGGAGGCGTCTGACATTACGATCATCGACAACTCCTTTAGCAGCATCGGCAAGGCGGTCATGTGGGGACGCTCACTTTATCAAAACATTCAGCGCTTCCTACTCTTCCAGTTGACAGTCAATGTGACCGCCTGTCTACTGGTTCTCTGTGGCGCCTTCATGGGCACAGAGTCCCCGCTGACGGTCACGCAGATGCTCTGGATCAATCTGATCATGGACACATTTGCCGCTATGGCGCTTGCCTCGCTACCACCCTCTGAGAGTGTGATGAAAGACAAGCCACGTGACCGCAACGCTTTCATCCTCAACAGGCCGATGCTGCGCGAGATCATTGGCGTGGGGGGCTTCTTCTTTGCGATGCTCCTGGTGCTACTCTATATCTTCCAGCGCACCGATGTGACGCAGCTGACCGACCTGCTGACGATGCAACTCGGTCCTAAGGGGCATGTCTCAGCGTACGAGCAGACGCTCCTCTTCACGATCTTCGTGATGACACACTTCTTCTACCTCTTCAATGCGCGCGCCTTCGAGACAGGGCGCAGTGCGCTTCACTTCAAGGGGTGCCGCGGACTGCTCACAATCGTCGCCATCATCCTCATTGGTCAGATAGCGATGGTCGAGGTGCCGGGGATACAGCAGTTCTTCAACGTGACGGGACTCAAGCTTATCGACTGGGTCATCATCTTCGTCGGCTCCTC
>URKO01000127.1 GCA_900548415.1 uncultured Porphyromonas sp. | reverse complement strand
TAGGTAGAGATACGAGTGGACAAACTCTAGCTCCTCCGAGAGACGCACCACCACCTTGTCGCGCATCGTGTGCCGGAAGACTGTCGCCAGCTCCTGCACATAGGCTCTAGCACGCTCATCATCGCGACCTATCAGCCCGTTGAGCGTGTTGAGACAGTTAAAGAGGAAGTGCGGGTCCGTCTGGTTCTTGAGTGCCGTATACCTGTTTTGCAGATTCTCAAAGTCTAGCTCCTGCATACCGACCACTGCCAGGTGATTTTGCTTCATCAGATAGATGGTCATAGTAAAGAGGAAGGTCACCACGAGGATCACCAAGTCCTTGACATACTGCATCGCCGCATAGGCATGGTAGCTAAAGAGATCTCTAAACCACCAGCGCTGTAGTCGAGACAGGTAAGGCGAGATGAAGATCACCCCCACAAGTAGTCCCAGCAAGATCAGCCAGAGCTGATACTGACGTATCTCGTATCTATTGATCGCCCAGGACTGGATGCTGAGCAAGAGATAGAAGAAGACCATATTGACCAGTAGCGAGGCTAGCGAATTTAGCGATAGGATCGCTCCTAGGTCAATCTTTCGGTTCGTATCCAGCAAGCTGTAGTAGTAGATCGATGACGACAGCATCACAAACGCCAGCAAGAAGCTGATGATCAGCGTAGCCAGTAGCACGCTCTTGCGCTCATTGCTGAGCAATATGAAGCCCTTGCCTTGTCGCCGTCTCAGGCGGTCCGTTATGATGCGTCTCGTCATATACCTCTTGTCTACTCTACGTGGCGGCTCTGCCACTATCAGTATGCTCGTGCTAAGGTAGCAAGAAATAGCGGAACCCTACATCCCCCTCCCCTCTTGAGGGCGACGGAGATAGGGTCCCTATTTCTTTTGACACTAGAAGCGATAGCCCACGCCTACCGTAAAGACGCTAGCATTAGCCTTGTAAGCGTCATCCTTGAGAGAGGTGCCAAAGCGAGAGGCGACATCGTTGACTGTCGACTTGAGATCGTCTACCTGATTGATGAAGCCATACTTGTAGCCAGCATTAATCTGGATACCATTGGCAAACTCATAGCCTAGCTGGCAAGCGACACCTACGTCCCATCTCTGGAGGGCTGACTTGTCATTGTGCTGCTCATACAGATCTATCGGATCCTTCTTAAATACAGCAAGCTCGATCTCATCTGTCTTAGCAGAGAAGCCTACACCGACGTAAGGACCTACACCCCCGTAAAACTGGCCTTTGCCTAGCCCTACCTTACCCAAAGCGTACACCGGAATCTGCATACCCCACTGGTTGATCTTATTCTCTAGTGAGACAGGACCTGCCTCAGCCTTGATACCTGTGCCACGGTAGTAAAACTCTAGCTCAGGCTGGATAGCGAAGTTCTCGTGCAGATTAATCCTCATAAACCCGCCGAAGTCAGCTCCAGGCTTCATCTCTGTCTTGAGAACGTTAAAGTCATCACTCAGGATCATACTGGAGCAGTTGACACCAGCCTTGACTCCATAGTTGAGTGATGTGGTCTGTGCGACAGCTGAGACAGCCGTCATACCCATCAGGGCGGTTGCTACAATAGCGATGATGTTGCGTTTCATACTTTCTTCTGTTTGTTTCGTTAGACTTATACGTTTCTGTTTTGAGTCCTGTGGACCTACCCGATCGCAATAGATCAACGAACTCTGGGGCAAAGGTAGAGAGCCCATCATGCCTCTACAACCCTTTACCTACCGAAACGCACATTGAGATGACCGAAA
Organism: uncultured Porphyromonas sp.; assembly: GCA_900548415.1. Taxonomy (GTDB): domain Bacteria; phylum Bacteroidota; class Bacteroidia; order Bacteroidales; family Porphyromonadaceae; genus Porphyromonas; species Porphyromonas vaginalis. Next base: position 3,067 of record URKO01000127.1, on the reverse strand, counting down.
CGACTGAAACGCTTACCGAATAGGACCGACTATTAATCGCCCTATCTAGAAATCCCCAATAGCTCCGTGTCTGAGTGGGAGGGCAACTTTCTCCATAGCGAGGTCGATGAACTCATTTATAAGACTTTGCAGAAAGGATGAAGCGCAAGGCGCTGAGGGTGAGGTCTGAAGGGAGCACACCTCCGTATGTGACCGAAGCCGAATCCCGAAAGCAACACAGCGATTCGCCTTTTTGCAACAGTCTCCACTTGTCTAGGAAGTAAGCTTCACTCGGCAGGGGGCAGTTGCTGAGCGATCCAGTGTGCTATCTTCGCCTCTGAGGAGATGCCGCGAGTGGCGAGAGCCTCCATGTCGATGATCTGATGCGCACGGCTGTAGATCGGCTCACGGAGACGCATCGCTTCCTCGACATGTTGCCGTAGCGCCTCTCCCGTGAGGTGCGCCACGGAGGGACGGGTGCGCTTCGTCAGCTCCAGGCGCTGAGCTAGCTCCTCACTGCTATAACGTAGGTACAGCACGGTGCCACTCTCTAGGAGGAGGTCCATATTGTCATGGTAGATAGGCAAGCCTCCGCCCGTAGCGATGACCGCATCGGGGAGTCCGGCGATCTCCTCTAGGATCATCCGCTCCTTCTGTCGAAAGTACTCCTCGCCATGTAGCCGAAAGAGGTCAGACACCCGCTGACGGAAGCGACTCTCGATGTAGATGTCCGTATCTACAAATTCATATCCGAGCAGCTCCGCCAGAGCTCGCCCCACGGTGCTTTTGCCAGCACTCATATAGCCTACTAGATAGAGGGTCATCGCTTGAGCTCTGGGTAAGCAATACGTGAGTGGTAGATGGTGGCGAGCTTCTCAGCAAAGACATCCTTGATCGTTTGGATATCCCTAAAGGTCAGCGGCGTATCGTTGAGCAGTCCATCAGCGACGATTGAGTCAATGATCTTATTGACATGTGCTATGAGGGTCTCCTTGCTGAGATCCTTGAGGCTGCGACTGCTCGCCTCGATAGCGTCCGCCATCATCAGGATACCCGTTTCCTTAGTATTCGGATTGGGTCCTGGATAGGTAAACTTATCCACATCGACCGTTTCGTCGGGATGCTCGTTGCAATACTGGTTGTAGAAGTACTTCGTTATGCCTCGTCCATGGTGCATACGGATAAAGTCTTGTATCGCCTGCGGGAGATTGTGCTTTTGCGCCATAGCCAGTCCATCGGTCACATGCTTGATGATGACCTCCGCACTCTCTGTGGGAGAGAGCTGGTTGTGCGGATTGATCGCGCCCTGATTCTCCGTAAAGTATGCTGCATTGCGCATCTTGCCTATATCGTGGTATAGCGCGCCAGCACGTACGAGGCGAGCATCAGCACCGATAGCGGTAGCCGCATCGCTCGCTAGGAGTGCCACCTGCATCGAGTGCTGGAAGGTACCAGGAGCCTGCTCCGAGAGCTGCCGTGGTAGCGGACGATTTACGTCACTGAGCTCTACAAGCGTTATGTTCGACACATAGCCGAAGGTCCTCTCGATGAGGTAGATGAGCAGGTAGCTAAACATGTTGAAGATCAGGTTAAAGGAGAAGTATAGCAGATTGCTCAGGTCATTGCTGCCCAGCGTGCCCCCTGTCATCAGCGAGTAGCTACAGGTCATCACATTGTATATTACGAAGATCAGGAAGGTAGCACGGATGATCTGCGCTCGTGAGGAGAGAGATCGAAGGCTAAAGACCGCCACCAGGCCAGCGACAAACTGTATGATGACAAACTCCAGCGGAAATGAGACATAGAGCGCACAGATCAGCACCGTGATGAGAAAGACGTAGATCGCCGTACGAGACTCAAAGAAGGTACGCACCAGTATCGCTACCGACACAAACGGGATCGCATAGACCCACGCTCCCAGCTCATTGCGTGCAAAGATGATCGTCAAGATCGCATAGATCAAGATCAGTAGCGAGAGGAAGAGCGTGTTCTTGTACTCCTTGACAATCTGCGGTCGGTAGTAGAAGAGGAAGAACCACAGCCCCAGCAGTAGCGAGGTTATAATCAAAAAAGTCCCCACACTCATCGGCAGCACCTGCCGCAGGGTGCCCTCTCGCTGCTCCTCCGTGACACGACGCAGTGACTGTAGGATGTCGTACTGATGAGGGCTCACGATCTCGCCCTTACCGATGATGCGCTCGCCCTTTTGGACCACTCCCATAGACTTAGAGAGATTGCGCAGCTCATCGTCGATCACCTGTTGCGTCTTAGCCTCGTTAGGATAGACATTGACCTCGATATACTTGCTGGGGTCAAACTTGCGGACGATAGACTTACTCATCCCCTGAGGTAGTCTCTCAGTAGCTTGCTGGTACGCCTCCATAGGCGTTGAGAAGAGCGTCGCAGGCGTCAGACGGCTCACCTGATCGGCGCTTAGTAGCTTGACCTCCAGCACGTCCTCCTGCCTTAGCTTAGAGGCTATCTCCTCCTCTATGATTCCATTGCGATAGAGATCCCTGAGGTAGTCACGGATGTAGAAGTAATAGGCATCGTCCGTCACCTCACGGCTCCACTTGCTGCTCCAGTCCTCGTCCCACTTGCGTAGCATCTTACTACCCGTGATTGTATCGATCTGATAGTAAGGCAAGATCGTCTGGCGCACGCTGTCACGCTCCCGCTGTATCATCTCGTCCGACTTGTAGATTGGGAAGGTAAAAGGCGCCACCAGTAGCTCCTCACCCACCCACGGCTTACCCTCCACCACTTGATACTGAAAGGTTTCCTCGTCATGTGGCGAGAGCAGGGTGATAACCAATGCCAGAAGGATAAAGGTCAGCAGGGCATATAGGTGTGTCGTCTTGAACTGTGTCATAGTCTTGTGTGCTAATGTGGAGGAAGCTACTACCCCTCGCGACAATCTCTACCGCAAAGGTACTAAATTAGAGGTTAGAGGTTAGAGATTAGAGGTTAGAGTGAATCAGAGCTATCGGAATGAATCGGACATCTAGCTTCTAATCTCTAACTTCTAACCTCTCATCTCTATTTACATATCTTTACGGGGAAATTCGTCCGATTCCCTCCTTTCTCG
>URKO01000126.1 GCA_900548415.1 uncultured Porphyromonas sp. | reverse complement strand
GACTTCTGAATTTTGCGCTTTGGACTAACTGTCAGTGCATGAGGCTGAAACTTTAGTTTTACCTAGGTGAAACTCTAGTTTCATAGGTATGAAACTCCAGTTCCATAAGTATGAAACTCCAGTTCCATACGGAAGAAACTCTAGTGTCATAGGTAGGAAACTGCGAGCGGCTCCGCGCGAAGTGAGCTTAGCTGGTATATTTGTGGTAAATTTGTAGGCAAGAACGAACTTTCGCACACATCTCCGTGAACTATATCCTCTGTCCTCACTGTACGACTAAGATCTCCGAAGAGACGATCCTCGCCAATGCTGACTGCCGTGGCAAGGTCGCTATGCTCTGCCCGGCCTGCTCCGAGAGCCTACGCTTTCGCCTTAGGGGCGTGACGCTAGAGCATCTCAACGCGCGCTATGCTGACCTCTCTCCCGAGGGGGAGACGGTGCAGGCTTACCTTCAGTTGATCGCCAACGACTTTGCCTACGCTGCTTTGCTGCCACTCTACGAGGGGTGCAACACGATAGGTAGCTACAACGGACGTGGCACCTCGGTCACCACACCGATACATAGTAGCGACCCCAGCTTGGGGCGCAACCATTGTCAGATCACGATAGAGCCTGATGGGCAGGCGATCATACAGGACTTGGATAGTATGACGGGTACTTTCGTCGCTGGCGTTGAGTACCTCCCAGACACCTTCTGTGAGCTGCACTCGGGCGATGTGATCACGCTCGGTGCTACCTCGCTGATCTATGTGACACGGAGCGACTACGAAGCGACAAATCCTTAACTAGCATATTCCTCCTTACGTTATGAAGACGACCAATAATTTGACTCCGGCTTTACGCCAGGAAATCATTTCGCTCATCCACCAAGAGGTGGTCCCCGCTACTGGCTGTACGGAGCCAGTAGCTGTATCGCTCTGCACTGCCTACGCTAGTGCTGCGCTGGGCGACTTTACACCAGAGAGTGTATCGGTATTGCTGAGCCCGAACGTACTCAAGAATGCCCTCGGTGTGGGTATACCAGGGACGGGCATGATAGGACTACCGATAGCAATCGCTCTCGGCATCGTCATCGCACAGCCGGACAAGGGGCTCACACTCCTAGACAGCTTTACTCCTGAGCAACTAGCTGAGGCTAAGCGTCTGGTCGAGGCTAAGATAATCACTATTGGTACGAAGCCTGAGCCTGTCGACAAGCTCTATGCTGAGGTGACGATACAGACGACTAGTGGCGAGCGTGCCACAGCGATCATCAGCGGCAAGCATGACCACCTGACTTACCTTGCTAAGGGTAACCAGGTCCTAGAGGATCATCCGATAGGGCAGCAGGAGGAGCAAGACAGCGACGATGAGGAGCTGGCACTCAACTTCTCGCTCGTCTATGACTTCGCTACGACGGCTCCGCTGGAGGAGATCGAGTTTATCCTAGCTGATGCGGAGGTCAATGCGAGGGCTAGTCAACTCTCGATGAAGTCTAACTACGGCCACGCTGTGGGGCGTATGGTGCAGAGTGACTTGGGACGTAAGTATCTAGGTGACTCAGCTCTGACGCAGATCATCTCGGCGACGAGTGCTGCCTGCGATGCCCGTATGGACGGGGCTCCTGTGACGGTGATGAGCAATTCGGGTAGTGGCAACCAAGGAATCACGGCGACGATGCCAGTGCTGACCTTTGCCAAGGAGCAAAAGAAAGGACACGAAGAGACTGTCCGTGCCCTGATGCTGAGCAATCTGATGGTGATCTATATCAAGCAAAAGCTGGGACGCCTCTCGGCGCTCTGCGGTTGTGTCGTTGCCTCGACGGGTGCTGCTTGTGGCTTGACCTACCTGCTCGGTGGTAATAAGCAGCAGGTGAGCTATGCGGTGAAGAATATGGTGGGCAACATCACGGGTCTCCTCTGCGATGGAGCTAAGCCGAGCTGCAGTCTGAAGGTGTCGAGCGGTGTGAGCACGGCTATGTTCTCAGCCTTGCTGGCGATGGAGCAGAAGGTGGTCACCGGTAGCGAGGGCATCGTGGACGATGATGTGGATCAGACGATAGACAACCTAACCAGCATAGGTCGTGTGGGTATGAATGAGACAGACCGTCTCGTGCTCAACATCATGACCTCCAAAAAACACTAGTTCCCCGCGAAAGGGAGCATTGCATTAAAGCGATACATCGTCCTGTAGGGACGCACGATCTGTGCGTCCGTCCCCGTCAAAACCATAAAGTTGTAAACATTGACACAACGGACGCCCACCCACTCGACACTAGCCGTGACTGAATCCTGTAGGGACGCACGATCTGTGCGTCCGTCCCCGTTAAAACCATAAAGTTGTAACCATTGACACAACGGACGCACAGATCGAGCGTCCCTACAGAAGTCGTCTGGCCGTGCTACAACGGACGCCCTCTCGCTAAACACGAGCCGAGCGTCCCTACATTATCGTTACACGTCCCGAAGTGGTGTCTTTCCTCCCGCTAGCGTCGCTTTCGTCTGAAGTAGGAGACCATCAGCTCGCGGCACTCCTCCTCGCAGACGCCCCCCACGATGACGCTCTTGGGGTGGGGGAGCGCGTCACTATAACGCATATAGCCGCCCTTGGGGTCGGTCGTGCCATAGACGATGCGTCCTATCTGTGTCCAGCGTAAAGCACCCATGCACATTGGGCACGGCTCGACGGTCACGTAGAGTGTGCACTGCGGGAGGTACTTGCCGCCGATGGCTGCAGTCGCCTGCGTGATGGCGAGCATCTCGGCATGAGCCGTGGGGTCGTTGAGCAGCTCGACTTGATTATGACTTTTTGCTAAGATGCGTGTGCCTACCGCTATGACCGCCCCGATAGGCACTTCGTCCGCTTCGTAGGCGATGAGAGCTTGCTGGAGTGCAAGCTGCATCATTTGCTCGTCTAGGCGTGGGGCTATGGGCGGCTGCGAGATCATACTTAGCCAAAGATCGAGTCTAGCGTGTCGAAGAGCTCGGCACCTCTCAGCGAGCGCGCTGCTATCGTTCCGTCGGGTGCTATCAGCATGATCTCGGGAATGCTATAGATGCCGTAAGTGATAGAAGTTTGGGCGGTTGGGTCGTAGAGTTGCGTCCATGGCAGCTGATAGTCACACAGCAACATGTCTAGATTGTACGCTTCGTCCCAGAGGAAGATGCCGACCATGTTCAATCCTCGCTCATGGTATGTGTTGTAAGCTTTGATCAGGTTAGGCATCTCGTTGAGACAAGGCCTGCACCAACCAGACCAGCAGTGTACGAGGGTGTAGCAGCCTGGTGCCAGGTGCTCCGAGAGCTTGGTCGTATCCCCTTGGAGCGTCTCTAGAGTCAGGTCTACCATAGGCGATCCAGGAGCGGTTTCGTAGAAGTTGTCTACGGTGCGTAGGTACAGCGCTACCTCGCGATTGTTCAGTACGACAGGTCCCATAGAGCTGCGCACGAAAGGCACCATCTCGAGGAGGCTCTCATAGTTGATCGTCAGGAGCATCACAGTGGCGATGATCCCCACTGGGTCGTTGGGGTGGCGCAGGCAGTAGTCCTTAGCGAGGACGATGTAGTCATCGATAGAGGTCTTGAAGTCCTCATCGAAGGCATCATAGAGCGTACTATCAGAGGGTATGGCTGCGAGCTTTAGCTTGAAGACATTGCCTAGGCTGTCGAGAGAGTCATAGAGACGGTTGAGCTCTTTGTTGAGATAGTCGCCCTCGAGTAGTTTGCGCTGGGTGAAATCAATGGTGAGCGGTTCCGTCGTGAGGATGACTGGGATAGGCTCTTCACCAGGCAGATCAAGGTAGGCTAAGTTTTGGCTCATGCTGTCCACATAGTTGCCCTTGAGGGTAACCCTCCCTTTGTGCACATAGCTACTATCGATAGCTTTGCCATCGAGCAGTAGCTTGATCATTGGCGGGTCGGCACCCCCCTGTACATTAGTGTATACTGATATATGGTACCGCTCCTGCTGCTGGCAGCTACAGAAGAGATTCATGGCAACGAAAGAGAAGAGCAACAGCAACCTCGTGAGATGCTGCCTAGAGAGCTGTGGTGACATGTGGGTGGACATGAGGTGAAACGGGGTTATTACGACTTGGGCATCAAGATCTCTAGTAGCTCCTGGACCCCTTGTGTGGCTACCTTCTGGATATGTGTGACATGAGCGATGCCGTGCGTATTGACCTCTTTGGGATCAATGAGGTAAATGGGGGTGCCGTTGGGTACGTAGGCGAGGAGGCTCGCGGCGGGGTAGACGTTGAGCGAAGTGCCCACGACCACCATGATGTCTGCCTGGCTAGCCTCACGAATGGCTGGCTCGATCATCGGGACCGCCTCGCCAAACCATACGATAAAAGGTCTCAGCTGCGACCCGTCGGGAGCGAGATCGCCCACATGCAGGTCGGGGTGTTCGGGATCGACGGGATAAGTCTTCTGTGTATTGCGCACGGAGCAGTTTTTCATCAGCTCGCCATGGAGGTGGATCACCTTGCTACTGCCGGCGCGCTCGTGGAGGTTGTCTACATTTTGCGTTACGACGGTCACATCGTACTGACGCTCCAGCTCGGCTAGCCCGTAGTGTGCCGCATTGGGCTCGCAGCCCACATAGTCGCGGCGACGGTCATTGTAAAAGTCTAGCACCAGCTTGGGGTTGCGGATGAAGCCCTCGATAGAGGCTACGTCCTGAACGGGGTAGTTCTCCCACAGTCCGTCACTATCTCTAAAGGTGGATATGCCACTCTCGGCACTGACGCCAGCGCCGGTGAGGATGACTAGCTTGCGCTTCTCTTGATTGCTTGGGTTATTCATGATGTCTCTCTTCTTTATAGTGTATGCCTAAGGTACGAAACT
>URKO01000125.1 GCA_900548415.1 uncultured Porphyromonas sp. | reverse complement strand
CCCCGATTTGACCATAAAATGACTCTCAACAAGAGGATATTGAGAGATTTTTGCCCAAAATAGTTGCAGAGAACGAAAAAACCACTATCTTTGAGGCGTGAATAGAACTGAACATCAAGCAGAACGACTCTAGAGAGCCACTTCGTAAGTCGTCAGAGCTATTCGCAAGAACCTATATGTAGGACAAATGTATTACTAATCATAAACAAGTTTATCTATGAATAAAACAGATTTCATCAAGACTGTTGCCGAGAAGGCTCAGCTAACTCAGAAGGACGCAAAGGCTGTCTATGAGGCTATGGTAGAGACCATCCACGAGGAGATGAAGAAGGGCGAGCGCCTTACACTCGTAGGCTTTGGCTCATTCTACGTTTCTCAGCGCGCTGCTCGCAAGGGCATCAACCCACAGTCTGGTAAGACAATCCAGATCAAGGCTAGCAAGTCTATCAAGTTTAAGCCTAGCTCAGCTCTAGACATCAACAAGAAGTAAGCACTAGCTACGCACATGGATACCTTCGGGAGTGCTATCGCCCTCTCGAGGTGTATCAATAAAAGAGAGAGGGGCAGACTCCGTACAGAGTCTACCCCTCTCTCTTAACTATAAGTTGCTTGCTATCGAGTCGCTCGTCGGAAGGAGTATCTGAGGATAAGCCCCAAGAGTGTAAGGCTCACGGGGAAGGCAAACCAAATGCCCATCAATTGCAGTGGAGCGCCATGCAACCCGATGTTAAAGCCGAAGAGCCACGCCATAGTTGGTGCCACAATCAGGTGACACAGAGCAGCTGCGGGGGCCAGTACCGTCACACGACTGATCCCTCTGAGCGCATTGGCATAGATGATCTGTAGTGCATCGCCTATCTGGTAGATGCAGAGTGGAATGAGTGCTAGGTAAGTCGCCTCAGCGACCGAGAGATCGGCATTGAAGAGGCGCACCACTGGCTCGCGAAACAGAACTAGGAGTGGCATCATCACAGCTGCTACAAAGAGACAGAGGTAGACGCCCGCACTGGCCACGTGGCGGGTCTCTTGTCGCTCTCCTTGTGCTAGGAGCGTGCTACTACGTATCGCTGTGGCTGCGCCGATGCCGTAGTAGACCATGAAGCCCAGCGTACTAACCGTCGCAATGATCTGATGCGCTGCCAAGGCTGACGTACCGATCCGAGCAACCAAGATGACCGCTATCGAAAAGGAAGCAGCCTCCATACCCATCTGCAGTGCTACGGGAGTACCTAGTCGTAGCAATGGTGCCATCCCCTCACGCCACGACCAGCGCAAGCGCCGCAACCGCTCTAGGATCTCACGATAGCGTGGTAGCAGAGCAGTCACAGCAACGATTGCTAGCAGCATCGCTATACGACTGCTCAGCGTTGCTATGCCAGCACCATACAAGCCCCACTCGGGGAAGCCCCCTTTGCCATAGATGAGAAGGTAGTTGAGACCGATGTTGAGCACATTGCCCGCTAGGGTGATATACATCGGGATCTGCGTATCTCCCATCCCCTCGGTGTACTGCTTGAACGTATTGAAGAGCATCACCACCATAAAGCCCACGATCTGGATACGGTAGTAGGGTAGGGCTATGGCGTGTAGCTCATGGGGTAGGTTGAACAGCTCCAGACTTCCCTCGAGGAGTAGGAGCCCCCCGCCGATTAGGAGGGCGATCAAGAGGTTGAGCAAGAAGCTATGCCCTAAGTAGTGCGCCACCTGATCGGAGCGTCCCCACTCTTTATTGGTTGCCACCAGTGGCGTCAGGCCGTAGGAGAAGCCCATCCCGAAGATGATGACTAGGTTGAGAAAGTTATTGACAAAGGAAGCTGCCGCCAGCTCGTCCAGGCTGTGATGGCTCACCATCACATTGTCGGCAAAGCCCACGAGGATCAGTCCCACCTGCCCGATGATCACGGGCAGGCCCAGCCGCAGCAAAGGTCCGTAATGCTCCCGACAGCTCCGATAGTATGCACTCCAGCTCATATCAAACGAATCTCACCGGACGACTAAGAGTTGAGACGTGCGAGAAACTCCTCCTCCGTGACGAGCGGGATGCCGAGCTCCTCTGCTTTAGCACGCTTTGAGGGACCCATATCGCTACCCATCAGGACGAAGGTCGTACGACCCGAGATGCTCCCCACGTTGACGCCGCCGTGCTGCTCGATGAGCTGCTTGTACTCGTCACGGCTGTGCTGGGTGAAGCTCCCTGAGATAACGATCCGCTCGCCTTCGAGGCGATTGGACTGAGGCGTGTCGGTCGTCTCCTCGGTGCATTCCTCTAGGACTACGCCACAGCGCTGCAGCTCTGCGATCAACTGCTGGTTACGCTCTAGCGAGAAGAAGTAAACGACCTGCTCCGCTATCTTCGGCCCTACATCGGGCAGAGCTTGCAGCTCGTAGTCGGTCGCCTGGGCTAGTCGCTCGATGCTCTGGAAGTGTCGTGCTAGCGTCTTCGCCGTGCCCTCGCCGACATAGCGGATCCCAATGCCGTAGAGTAGACGCGCGAAGGGACGACTCTTCGACTGCTCGATGCTGGCGAGAAGGTTATTGATCGACTTATCCTTGAAGTTCGGTAGCTGTGCCAAGTCGCTAGCGGTGAGCTTGTAGAGGTCGTCGATGTTTTCGATAAGATGTCTGTCAAAGAGCGCATCGATCGTCTCAGGACCCACGTTGATGTCGGCAGCTCGTCGTGTGCAGTAGTGCTCGATGCGCCCCATAATCTGAGGTGGGCAGGCGTAGCTGTTGACACAGTAGTAACCCACCGAGCCATCGATCTGCTGAAGTGGCGCACCACAAGCGGGACAACGCTCTGGCAGGCGTACAGGCTCCGCCTCGGACCGTCTGAGACTGGTCTCCACAGCGGTGATCTTAGGAATGATCTCACCGCCCTTCTCTATATATACGTAGTCATGGTAGTGCAGGTCGAGGCTCTTGATGAACTCCTCGTTGTGCAGCGTAGCACGACGCACCACCGTCCCCGAGATGAGGACCGGCTCCACATTGGCCACAGGCGTGACGATACCTGAGCGACCCACCTGATAGTCCACCGAGAGAAGCTCTGCGCGTGCGTTCTCTGGCTGATACTTGTAGGCAAAAGCCCATCGTGGCGACTTCGCCGTATTGCCGAGCGTGCGTTGCTGTGTGAGACTGTCCACCTTGAGGACGATACCGTCCGTGGCGTAGGGCAGATCGCCCCGCTGCACGTCCCACTCATCTATATAATGGTATAGTGCCGACAGGTCGCTACTCTTAAATGGTGCGACGCCCGTGTCAAAGCCCATCTCCTCCAGGAGCTTCATCCGCTCATAGTAACTATCCGGCAGGCGAGTCTCATCATCCAGCGCATAGAGGTAGTAGCAGATGCAGAGCAGACGACGCTGCGCCACGACACGACTATTGAGCGTCTTGAGCGTGCCCGCAGCCGCATTGCGCGGATTGGCAAAAGGCGCTTCGCCCTCAGTCGCGCGCTCCCCATTGAGTCGCTCGAACTCCTTGAAGGGCAGTAGCACTTCGCCCCGCACCTCGATGCGCCCCATCGTGTAGTCGGGATGCCCCGCAACTGGGCGCAGACGTAGCGGCACCGACTGGATCGTCCGCACATTGACCGTCACGTCATCGCCGAGCGTCCCGTCGCCACGCGTCACGGCACGCACCAGCACGCCCTCCTCGTAGATGAGCGATATGGAGGAGCCGTCGTACTTCATCTCCGCCACCCACGGCACATCGTCCGTAGCTAGGAGCGTGTCGGTACGCTCGCAGATCTCAGCGATCTCGTCGTAGTTGTACGTATTTGAGAGCGAAAGCATCGGCCGCTCGTGCGCCACCTGAACGAAAGCATCGTTTCGATCTCGCCCTACACGGAGCGATGGCGAGGTCGGGTCTGCAAACTCAGGGTGCTCCGCCTCCAACGTAAGGAGTCGCTGCATCAGCGCATCGTAGTCCGCATCGCTAATGGTCGGGGCATTGTCTAGGTAGTAAGCGCGGTTGTGCTGCTCGATCGTCTTGCGCAGCTGCTCTATCTCTAGCTCTGTATTATTGGATGTCATAGGGCGTTACTTCACTTGGTCAAAGGGGGTACGATTCGCGATGGCGCTCCCGAGCGTCACCTCGTCGGCATACTCGATCTCGTCACCGATAGAGATACCCCGTGCGATGAGCGAGACCAGCACACCCGTAGACTCTAGACGCTTATAGATATAGTAGTTGGTCGTGTCACCCTCTAGGGTCGATCGTATGGCGAGGATTACCTCACGGATCGGCTCCTCCTGGACACGTTCGTAGAGCGACTCGATCTCCAGGTCGTTTGGCGTGATGCCATCTATGGGAGAGATGATCCCGCCCAAGACGTGGTATAGACCTTTGTATCGGTGCGTCTGTTCGATGGTCAGCACGTCCTTCACCTGCTCGACGACGCAGACGGTGCTCTGGTCACGTTGCGGATCAGAGCAAATGTCGCAGAGTGGACTGTCGCTGATGCAGTGGCACCGCTCGCAATAGCAGATCTTCTGGCGAAGGTCTATGATCGCCTCCCCCAGATGCTGCGCATAGGAGGGCGGCTGACGAAGCAGGTGCAGCGCCATACGCATAGCAGTCTTACGCCCTATGCCAGGAAGGAGGGAGAGCTGATCTACGGCACGCTCGAGCCATTGGGAGGGGTACTGATCTTTCATAGTCTAGTAGGTCGCCACAAAGATACGAAAATGGAGACTGTCGATTGTAGGATATCGAGACGAATAACGATCTTGTAGGACGCTCGGATAGTATCTAGTGGGAGGGCGTCTGTCCCCGTTAAAACCACGATGCTGTAACCTTTGATACAACGGACGCACGAGCCGTGCGTCCCTACAAAGG
>URKO01000124.1 GCA_900548415.1 uncultured Porphyromonas sp. | reverse complement strand
GGTGGGCAGCTCCTCATAGAGGACTTGCCCGTGCAGACGATCCGTATCCTAGTCTTCAATAAGGCGGGAGGAGCTCTAGATGCACAGCAGAGCTTTAGCACGCCAACCGATCTCAGCGACTGGCTACGCGTGAAGGCTCACGAAGGTGAGAAGGATATCTACGTCATTGCCAACGAGAGCCCGGCTATGAGCGGTGATCTGAACAAGATTGTCTTCAAGCAAGACCTGCTCGGCATAGCTATCCCTGAGACGGACCCCAGCAGTGCGACGGAGTCCAAGCCGATAGTTATGATAGGTCAGGGTACAGCTACCCTCACGAAAGAGCAGACTACCAAGACCGAGATCGCACTCATTCGCTCGAGAGCTAAGATCACGCTTGACTTGAAGCAAGAGACGGCGACCGATGACGAAATCATCATCCGTAGCGTGTCGATCAGTCGCTTGCCTAAGACCAGTATGCTCTTGACACCAAATCCTTATAGCTTGGGGGCTACATGGATCTACAGCAAAGCCGAGGAAGCTACGCTAGTCAACAACGCAGAAGCTACCTCTTACATCCCCGACAAGACGCTCTACACCTACGAGAGTCTCGATAGCGATACGGCAGGTCATGCGCCTATACTGACCATCGAGGCTCTATACAATGGAGTCCCTACGACTTATACGGCCTATGTCAATGATAAAACGAGTAACGCGAATCATCACTACGCACTGCAACGCAACTGCCACTACCAGCTGACAGGTACGATCACTAAGATCGGAGTGCACAACGCCTTACTGCTGAAGACGGAAGTCTTGCCCTGGGATGTAGAGACGAGTGAGAAGAAGCTCGAGGTGCCTAAGATCGTGAGCCTATCTCCGGACCCTACAGCGACCTACTACGTGACCGATACGGAGGTTGCTGAGTTCAAAGTCAAGATAAGCTCCAGCAGCGATCCCTCTAAGTGGCGCGCCACACTGACCAATGCGCTCGACTTTCGCTTTGACATCACAGGGGGAGCCGTACGAGAGGGCCTGGCAGACGGCACCACGGAGTACACCATTCGGGTGATCGCTACGAAGCCCGCAGGCGTTAACCTACGCTGCACGCAGCTACTCTTCACCTCGGAGTATCTAGACCTAGTAGGGGCAGGGATGCCTGAGGAGGGTATCAAGATCTGTCAGAAGCATGCTTAGCAAACCATTAGAAGCATCATAGATTATGAATAGACTTATAGATATATCCACCCGTTTGGTCGGGTATGCCTTGATACTGCTGATGGTATCAGGATGTATAGCGGAGAGACCCGTGGCATGTCCTGATGACGACGCCTCCTCAGCGCAGCTATCCCTACGACTAGCCGTGCAGGAGATCCGCTCACTACGTGCTACAGAGGCAGGGGACGATGCGCTCAATGAGAACCAGATCGAGCGTCTTCAGATCCTCTTTTACAAGGGAGGAACGCTCTACTGGTCAGTCTCACCAGCTCCCGCTGCTGACGGCAACTATAGCATCCCAATACCAGAAGCTCAGCAACAAGGCTTCGATGGTAACTCTACGTACAATGTTTACGTCGTGACCAATATGGCCTTCAAGGCACCACAGCAAGAGAACGATCTAGCGAAGATTGTAGTCACCGAGTCGGTCGCTAAGTTGCCTAACGCTAAGTTTGTCATGCAAGGTCAGACCTCTAAGAAGATTAACTTAGGAACCCCTGAGGGCAAGCAGCTCGGTGCCGTTGAGCTACGTCGTGTAGCCAGCAAGCTACGTATCACGCCTACCGTGCAGGTCACAGGATATGAGCTAGGTGGCGATATACAGGTCAAGTTCGTCGGAGCCACAGATCGTGGCTACCTCACAGCTGAAGAGGTGGCTGCTGGAGCTAACCCCATCGCCTACGCCTACCGAGCTACTCAGGATCAGCAGCCACAGCACTTCTATTCCTATTATAATAAGTGGAGTAGCAACGATGAGGCACCTTACTACCTTCTCACCGTACCCCTCAAGAAGGCGGGCGCAACGATCGCAGCAGATTACTACTATCGCGTAGCTCTCACGCCTGCGGAGCCACACTTTACGGCGAATAAGCTCTACGACCTGAAGCTCGGCATCCATAAGCTGGGCTCCACAACTCCCGAAGAGCCTGTATCAATCACGGGCACGCTCTCTATCCTCCCCTGGACACTCTGCGATGATCAGTATGACCTCCCAGCAGCTAACTATCTAGAGGTGTCAGAAAAAGAGGCTCATATCTACAATGTGGAGACTCATACCATATCTTATGAGTCCTCTAAAAAGCCAGTCACGACCCAGATCGTGGAGGTTAGCTTCAGCTATGTCAATGGAGCTACGGGAGTGGCGACAACAGACAACATTCCCTCCTCTAGTGATCAGTACCCGACGGTTACCGTGGTGGGCAATCAGATTCAGATTGAGTCAAGGATTCCAATCAACAATGTCCCCAAGAAGATCCGCATTAAGGTCAGCAATGGCATCGCAGGACTAGACAAGGAGGTGACAGTGTACCAGTACCCCTCGCTCTTTGTTGTCAATACAATTGGTGTGAAGTCTTCGATCAGGCCCGACGGAACCTTGGCAGATGATCTTAACAACAAGGCCATCTACCGTATCACCGTGCAGAACCCACCAAAAGGTAAGATCCTAGGCTTCCCGCCGAGGGAGATGACAGACTTTTGGCCAGGATCCTGGTTCGTACAAAATACAGGTTTTTGGGGAACTATTGTTGAGCGTTGGGAGCTAAACGATGGAGAGAAGATCTCTAAGTTTACAACGAAGCGTGATGCTGAGACCGCTCAGATGGTTTCTCCCAGCTTTGAGCTTGCCTCTCAGCTTGGAGCCACAGAGCGATGGTCTTACCTAGAGTATGGTTGGTATTATAGCAGGGGTAAGTGGAGTGAGACTAGCAAGATAGGAGCCTATAAGGAGACCGCTCTGTGCAACTGTGCGACCTATACAGAGACGCGTAGAGTCAATGGCGTGGAGGTGACCCTCGATGACTGGCGACTACCGACAGAGGCTGAGATCAGACTGATAGACCAGCTACAGAACGACCCCAATAGTGCAGTCAAATCCATTATGACGGGTAGATACTACTGGAGTGCTAAGAGCGATGCAGCAATAGAGTTGCAAGGTGGTAGCGAGGGTTCCCCAACTAAAGCTTACACCCGTTGTGTGCGAGATGTCAAGGAGCCGACGATTCAGTCACATGTACCGTACAGATTAGACCGATAGAAAGTTATGACTAGAACGAAGATATTTCTATACTCCCTCCTGCTGGTAGCCTTTATGGCGCTATCTGCGTGCCAGCAGGAGCAGCGTACAGCTCCTGTAGATCAGGATGGAGAGCGGGTCACTGTATCCCTCTCGGTAGATGTACCGCACTATGCCCCCATGCGTGCTATGCAAGAGGGTATTGATGAAAACAAGATCGACCGGCTAGAGCTACTCGTCTTCAACGAGGAGGGACTGATGGCAGACTACGCCCTTGCTAAGGATCTGACCAAGCAAAACGATGGCAAGTACACCTTCACCGCCAGACTGAAGCCACAGAGCGCTCCCTGCGTCATTCACTTTGTCGCCAACCGCAACTACGGGGGTAGCGACTCGGGTAGGCAGTACCTAGGACGTAAGGAGAGCGATGTGCTCCTCTCAGACCTCGTGACTATGATCGAGGTCAGCCAAAAGAAGAGCATCCCGATGTGGGCTCGCAAGAGTTACTCTGAGGTAAAGGAGAATAGCAACCTAGGCGAGATCAAGCTCCTACGCTCTATGGCTAAGTTTACGCTAGAGAGCCACACTGGAAAGCTCACCGATGTCTCCTACACACTATGTAATAGCTACGACTGTGGCACCGTAGCTCCCTTTAAGCGAGCCGCGCTTCCAGACCTTGACGAAGCATTTAGTATAGAGGATCGAGTCCCGACCATCCCGAGAGAGACCCTCCTAGCCAATGGTGATGCAGGTCTCGGCTGGTATACGGATGGTACTCCTGTCTACGGTTTCGAGCGAAGGAACAAGGCGGCAAAGCCTATCTCCTGCCTCGTCATACGAGCTAAGTATGATGGAGCTACAGACCACTCCTATTACAAGCTCGACTTCGTCAAGAGTGCCAACCGTCTAGAGCGTTACGACCTGCTCCGCAACTACTGGTACAAGGTGACCATCAATGATGCCCTAGCTATTGGAGCTCCCTCACTAGACGAGGCACTCGCCGGGCCCGCGGTCAATAACCTCGCTCTCTCTGAGGAGCTGCAGGCCTACCCCTCGTACTCCGATGGTAAGGGACGACTAGAGGTCGAGGCGAGCAACTATATTATAACGCATGGAGAGCAGACGCTCACCTTTAAGGCAAATTATTACCCCGAGGGCAGTGCCACAGCTCAAAATGATAAGCTCCAGATCGTTGCCGTGCGCAATGCTACTGACTACAACGCCATAAAGGGTAAGGGTGATGTCTCAATCGATAATACCACAGGACAGATTACAGCAACGCTCCAACCGGCTTTGATTGAAACGAGTCGTATCTCCGACATTATCGTAGGTGTAACGGGTGACCCCGACTTGATGCGCATCGTACGTGTAGAGGTGAGAAAACCTTATAACTATGAGCTCTTTCAGGTGAATGGGCAGCCTGCGGTTGGCAATGCGGTTACGGCTGACGTCCATGGGCAGAAGGGTGCACTCTCTTTCGTTATAACCCTACCAGAAGACTTTAAGGCTCAACAGCTACCGATGCGCCTGCGCTTCTTTACGGAGCACTTCTATCCAGATGTAACAACGGAGGATGGCAATATGGGCAAGTTCTCCTTCGGCCTTGCCAAGAATGGCGACAAACTAGAGGGTCGCCCA
>URKO01000123.1 GCA_900548415.1 uncultured Porphyromonas sp. | reverse complement strand
GAGTGTCAGCTGTTCCAGCATACTTTTCTAAGCGGGGAAGCTCTCTAGCGTCGATCCTTGAGTGATACGGTGCGGTTGAAGACTAGTGCGCCTGGACGGCTATCGGGATCGACCGTAAAGTAGCCGACTCTCTGGAACTGCAAGTGGTCTCCCACCTGAGCGTCTCGTAGGCACTCCTCGACAAAGGCGTGCTGCACAATGAGCGAGTCGGGATTGAGATGGTCCTTGAGCTCCTCAGCAGGGATACCTGAGGGGTCTTCCTCTAGGAAGAGTCGGTCATAGAGACGTACCTCAGCATCTAGTGCGTAGGCCGTAGAGACCCAGTGTATGGTAGCCTTGACCTTGCGGTTGCTACCCTCCATGCCTGTTTTGCTGTCTAGGTAAACTTCGGCAAGGACGGCCGTCACATTGCCCTCGGCATCCTTTTCGCAGCCAGTACACTTGATGATGTAGCCACCACGTAGGCGCACGTCCAAGCCACCAGGCGTAAGACGATAATACTTCTTAGGAGCATCCTCCATAAAGTCGCTCCGATCGATCCAGAGCTCACGCGTAAGGTGCTGGATATGCGTACCCTCCGATAGATCTTCCGGGTTATTGACCATCTCTAGCGCCTCGTCGTGACCCTCGGGGAGATTGGTCAGGATGAGCTTGACAGGGTCTAGGACAGCCGAGACGCGTGCAGCGTGCTTGTTGAGATCATTGCGCACGGCATGCTCTAGGAGCGAGAGATCTATCGTACCCTCATAGCGAGTATAGCCGATCAAGCTGACGAAGTCACGGATCGACTGTGGCGTGTAGCCCCTGCGACGCAGACCGCAGAGGGTCGGCATGCGGGGGTCGTCCCAGCCAGTGACTAGTCCCTGCTGCACGAGGCTGAGGAGCTTGCGCTTGCTCATCATCGTGTAGGTAAGGTTGAGGCGGTTGAACTCAAACTGATAGGGTCTGTAAGTAGTGCCCTCGGGCATCAGGAGCTCCACAAGGTAGTTGTAGAGCGGACGATGCGGTACGAATTCCAAAGTACAGATCGAGTGGGTCACACCCTCGAAGTAGTCGCTCTGTCCATGCGCGAAGTCGTACATAGGATAGACCTGCCACTCTGTACCGGTGCGGTGATGCGGACGCTTGATAATGCGGTAGATGATCGGGTCGCGAAAGTGCATATCGTCCGAAGCCATATCGATCTTAGCACGGAGCGTCATAGCGCCCTCGGGGAATTCGCCCGCATTCATTCGGTGGAAGAGGTCCAAGCTCTCCTCAGCAGGACGATCACGGTAAGGGCTATTGATACCAGGGGTCGTGGGCGTACCCTTCTGCTGGGCAATCTCCTCAGCACTCTGCTCATCGACATAAGCATGCCCCGTCATGATGAGACGCTCGGCAAAGGCGTAAAGCTGTGGGAAGTAGTCCGAAGCGTAGCACTCCTTACCCCACTCGAAGCCGAGCCAGTGGATGTCCTCACGGATAGCGTCTACGTACTCCACATCCTCTTTGATCGGGTTGGTATCGTCAAAGCGTAGATTGCACACGCCCCCATACTTCTGCGCGATGCCGAAGTCGATGCAGATAGCCTTAGCGTGACCTATATGTAGGTAGCCGTTAGGCTCTGGTGGGAAGCGTGTCTGCACACGTCCATCATACTTACCGCTCTGGATGTCCGCTACGACAACCTGCTCTATAAAGTTTAGTCCCGTGCTCTCTGCGCCATTGCTTGCAGCATCCTCTAGTGGAGTCTTGTTCATTGCGTCTATATCTTATCGGAGGCCCTTGTGCCGTGAGGCAGCCTCCCTCGGTTATCTATTTGGATACAAAGGTAGATAAAAAAAGCACGCTACTCGACGTTGCTGGGCGTGCGACCCGCTAAGGTGAGGCTAAAGCCGTAGCGATAGCGGTGAGCACCATCGCTCTTGCGGATCATCTCTTGCGTCTGCTCCCACTGCTTGACCCATAGAGGACGTACCTCTTCACTCTCCTCCTCGGTACCCTCGTGGGGCATCTCGACTAGGGCAACCTCGACCTGCTCTTCGGGGGCAATCTCCGTCTGTAGGATGTAATGTATCAAGCTCATCGCCAGCATATCGAGCCACAGTTCGCGTGGCACCTCCACGGGCAAGCCCTCGAGCCTTTGATCCAAGCTGGGGTCTGTCACAATGAGTGTCAGGTAGCCCTCACGCACCTCCTCTACGGGTATGCCCATAGGGTACTGCAGCGACACCTCCATGTGAAAGTTTTCGTCCGCCACCAGCTCGGCAAGGCGTAGCGAGAGTGCCTCAAAGAGTGCGTCAGCCTGACTATTTGTATAGAGGAGCTGTGGGTAAGCCCCCTCAAAAGGCAGCTGCTCGTAGAGCGTGCGCCACGGGTAATAAGGGAGGAAGTGCCCCACGGGAGCCGTGGGCATATAGATATTGTGTGAACCAAAGTGATGTGGCTCAGCTAGCTCTTCGGCTATCTTCGTCTGATCTGTCATAGTTCTGTCTTTCTTTCAGTCATTAGTAGGTTGTGCGGGTTCACCCTCTTGAGGCTTGAGTCCACGCTCAGCAGCCTCCTTGAGCAGTAGCTCACGAGCTGGCTCATATTCGTTGGGTATCTCACCGTCGAGGATCGCGTTCTTGATCCGCTCCTTAAGCGTCCCCACAATCTGTGAGGGCGGGATGCCAAAGAGACGCATGATCTCTGCACCATCGATCGGAGGCGCGAAGTTGCGAATGCGATCCTTCTCCTCCACCTCTTGGAGCTTGCGCCGTATCAGCTGATAGTTGTCTAGGACCTGCTGTACGCGCTTGGGGTTCTTGCTCGTCACGTCGCTCTCCACCAGCGTCATCAAGTCCTCTATATCATCGCCCGCGTCAAATAGCAGACGACGTATCGCCGAGTCGGTCACACCCTCATCGACGAGCGACGAGGGACGCATGTGCAGGTCGACCAACTTAGCGACATACTGCATGTGACTGTCCAGCGGGAGCTTGAGGCGGCGAAACATACGCGGCACCATCTTAGCTCCTATGTAGTTATGATTGTGAAAGGTCCATCCCAGCTGCGCATCCCAGCGCTTGGTCTTAGGCTTCGCAATGTCGTGCAGCAGAGCTGCCCAGCGAAGGTAGAGGTTGTCACTCTTTGCGGCCAACTGGTCGACCACCTGATAAGTGTGCGCGAGATTATCCTTGTGCCCTACCCCGACGACCGTCTCAGTGCCTCGCAGTAGCTGCACCTCTGGGAGGATCAGCTCCAGTAGACCCGTCTGCTCCATCAGAGATAGCCCCACACTGGGACGAGGCGAGAGCATGATCTTGTTTAGCTCCACGATGATACGCTCCGCTGAAACAATCTTAATGCGCTCTCGAAGCTTCACAATAGCATCAAAGACCGCATCATCAATGAAGAAGCCCAACTGCGAGGCAAAGCGCACCGCACGCATCATACGCAGCGGATCATCATCGAAGGTAACCTGCGGATCGACTGGCGTACGGATCATATAGTCCTGCAGATCCTCCAGTCCGTAGAAGGGGTCTACCAGCTCGCCATAGGTGCGTTCGTTGAGCGAGATAGCCATCGCATTGATCGTGAAGTCTCGCCGCTCCTGATCATCTTCGAGCGTACCATCCTCGACGATAGGCTTGCGACTATCTCGCTGGTAGCTCTCACGACGAGCTCCGACGAACTCCACCTCCACGCCCTTGTAGCGTAGCTGCGCCGTACCAAAGTTCGCAAAGACATGCACCTGGCACTTCGGTCCTATCTCCCGCGCTACCGCTTTAGCTAAGGCTATCCCACTACCGACGCAGACGATGTCTATATCATTGCTAGGACGCTGTAAGAAAAGGTCACGCACCCATCCACCGACCACATAGGTCTCCAGATTGAGCGTATCAGCCACACGCCCCACCAGGGCAAAGACTGGATGGCGCAGGTACGGGCTGTAGTCAGCGTAAGGGTCAAAGGGTATCGACATATCTATCTCCTCTATATGGTAAACGAAGGCTGTGGCACAAGAGCACTACAGCCTCAAGTGAAGCGTTACAAAGGTAATACAAATTAGAGAGTGTGACGTTAGGACGCTATCGAATAGATTGTCAGTTCAATAATTATACTTACATTTGCACTCAGCAAACGGAGAAAAGCATCGACGGCTATGGCACACATTAAGAATTTAGATAGTCGCCCTTTCTCGCCCGCTATGTAATGACGACACAACATCGCCGTGACAATAGATGGCAGTACGGTAGCAAATCAGACAGTTTGAGATCTGTATCACATTCGTGAGGTGTCTCTCTCTCCCCAATGCTTCACTAATTATTTTCCATTTTTCCCTTTTCCCTTTTATGACCCTATATTTAGGCAACTTGAGCTACCGAGTTCGTGAGAACGACTTGGAGCAACTACTCGGCGAGTTTGGAGAGGTCTCCAACGCTCGTGTCGTCATGGATCGCGCCACTGGGCGTTCACGCGGGTTCGGCTTTGCCGACATGGCAGACGAGGATGCTCGTCGTGCTATCGAGGCACTTAGCGAGCAGGAGTTTGAGGGGCGTCGTCTCCTCATTCGTGAGGCTGAGGATCGTCCTCGCCGCGAGAAGCGCTTCTAAGAAGTCTCTGAGCCGATTCAAGCCGTTGTGAAGCGAGACTAGACGTCTTCATCTCACGATACGGTATGGAGCGCGTTGCCTAGCGACACGCTCGGTATAATCTAAGCCAATCCAATCAAAGAGGAGCTACCACCCATAGGGCGATAGCTCCTCTTTTTACGTATCTATAATAGGTTTACTTGATAGAAGCCTGATAGACGTCATCGACCGACTTCTCGACCGTCGTCCATTTGAGTGAATCTTCAAAAGCGTTACACAAACGCAAAAATATCCAAAAGAAGATTCT
>URKO01000122.1 GCA_900548415.1 uncultured Porphyromonas sp. | reverse complement strand
TCGCAAATAAAGCGCAAACGTAGAAGATGGCTCGCCAACCCAAAGTGCTAATCATAAAGCCTCCGAAGAGGGCTGCAAAGCTAGAGCCGCCCCACGTACCCATACTCCAGAGACTGACTGCGCGCTGTCGCCCCTTGCCACTCCAGTAGACACCGAGGAGGGCTAGCGAGGCGGGCATGATGCAGGCACCCGAGAGACCTTGTAAGGCTCTACCCGCGATAAGTATCGGTGCTGTCAGAGCGCTCTGAGCTGGTGTCAGCGCGATGCACAGAGCCCCTAGGATAGCTGCGTAAAAGCCCCAGCGAATGAGCTTGACGCGTCCGAGGCGGTCGGCCAAGCCTCCGAAGACGACGATAAAGAGACCGCTCACCAGCGAGGTGACCGACACAGCAAAGCTAAGCGTCGAGATAGAGAGTCCCAGCTCCTTATTCATATCCACATGGATATTGAGGAGCGTCATGGCAAAGAGCCAGAAGGAGAGCAAGCCAAAGATAAATCCGAAGAGGACTCGATCGTTGCCTTGGTAGGTTGTGGGGGGTGTCTGTTGCATCGTGTAGTGGGAGAAGCGCATTAGCTCGCTTCTCGATGGCTAAAGTACGCTTTTTCTCTGATTTCTCTCACCTCCTACTAAACGGCGCTCATAGAGGTTTGGCGCTAGTTGCTGACCCGCTCCCTCTGGATTCGCTTGTAGAGGACGACGTACAGAGCGACAGCAGCACCCTCAGAGATGATCGTCATAGCGACGATAATTGGCTGTTGCTCCAGGTCGTAGAGCCATCCCATCAGGAGCGAGCCGAGGAGTAGCGACAGACCGTAGACCGTGTTAAAGATTCCGAACCCTATGCCACGCTTACTGAAGGGCGTGATGTCTGCGATGGCGGACCTCATGACCGTCTCGTGCGCTCCCAGTACGACCCCCATCAGCACCATGCCGATCCAGAGCATACTCACCGAGTGAGACAAGGTTAGTAGTGGCACGAAGGCTGTCAGAAGCGGAACAATGAGCAGAATCAAGACGCCTCCCGTCTTGTGCCTCAGCTGGCGCTTCAGGCGGTCGTAACCCTTTCCGATGAAGATTGCGACGAGGGCATCCACCGCCATGGCTACAGCGTAGAGGATCGGCACCATCCCATCAGAAACTATCTGCTGCGTCTTAAGATGATAGCCTATCAGGCTGAAGTTGATTAGTCCGAAGGCAACGAAAAAAGTAAATGCCGAGTAAATCCAGAAGATTGGTTGTAGGCGAGGGGGCTTTTGGGTGGTGTCCACCTCCGGGGTGAGCTCCTCTCGCACAAACTTGCGATGCACCAGGGCGAGGACTACCATCAAGATGATAAAGGGAATAACCAGCAACTGGTAGCCTAGCTGAAAAACCTCTAGCCCACTGCTCCCCACGAAGTAGAAGAGTGCCGTAAAGATGAGAGGTCCTAGGAATGCGCCCAACTGATCCAGTGCCTCCTGAATGCCGAAGGCGTACCCCAAGCCTATCTGATTCTCTGCGACGGCTGAGAGGATTGTGTCTTTAGCTGGGCTGCGTAAGGCTTTGCCTATTCGCTCGAGGAGGATAAAGGTGTAGAGCCACCCCCACGAGGTGGTCAAGCCCATCAGAGGAATCACCAAATGCACCCCATAGCCTATGAAGAGGAAGAGCCAGTAGCGCTTGCTCTTGTCCAGCCAAGCACCTGAGAGCAGACGCAGCGCATAGCCGAGGAACTCGCCTAGCCCGAAGACTAGTCCCACCTGTGTCGCTGAGAGCCCCACCAAGCTGAGGTACTGCCCGTTGACACTACGAGCAGACTCATGCACAAGGTCACCCAGCATGCTGACTACTCCAAAGAGGAGTACGATCGTCAGTGCAGGAGAGCTACTCCGCAAACCTATCTTTCTTCGTTGCTTTGTCACTACTTATACTACTAGTGCTCAGTCTAGTAGTTGACCTGCTAGGCTGTCTGATTACGTCGTAAGACCAAAGTTACGACTATAATCCCACACCGCCTAGTGTCCGCAAGTCGGGACGCTCACCGCTAACCTCTCGACTTCTCCCTCGGCTTTGCTATCGGCTTGCTATGGTGGCAGGCAGAGCAACCGGCACAGCCTGAGGCTCCTCGCGGTCGGCGGATCAGGCGCCACACACTACGAATGATGTAGAGCAGTGTGATTGCGATGATGAGTAGTACAATGATTGTCTGCAAATCCATAGCGACACCTATATTATATAATGAGTAGTCCTATCAGTCGTGCCAGATAAGCCACGATCCAGGCCAGCACGCAGGTGTAGACGACCACAAAGAGCCCCCACCAGCCACTGTTGAGTTCCTTAGAGACGGCCACCACAGTGGCAACACAAGGAATATAAATAAGGACGAAGATGAGGAAGCAGATCGCTATCAGCGGTGTGTAGAGAGGCTCTCCCGTGACGGGGTCTTTCTCTTGGCGCATCTGTCGGGAGAGCGCTGAACTACCCACGGCAAAGTCTTCGCTATCCTCGTCGACCGTCTCATTACCCGTATAGATGACGCTGAGGGAGCTGACGACCACCTCTTTGGCCGGTAGGCCAGCCACAAGTGCTACGCTGAGCTTCCAGTCGAAGCCGAGCGGTGCTAGGACCGGCTGCACCGTCTGCCCGATGCGTCCTAGGTAAGAGCCCTCTTGCTGCTCCATGTGCGCTTGACGCTCTATCTCGGCGACCTGCTCACTGCGCTCGCCCTCAGAGAGTGTGCTCTGCTGCTGCACCTGAGCTATCTGCTCCTCCGCACGAGACATCACCTCCTCGCGAGGATAATAGCCCAGAGCCCAGATGATGACTGACGCCACGAGAATCACTGATCCCATCTTGTGGAGGTACTCACGCGCTTTGTCCCACATGTGTATACCCACAGCACGCGCCATAGGGATACGATACGGAGGTAGCTCCATGACGAAGGGGAGATCCTCCGACTTGAAGAGTACCCGGCGGAAAAGCTTCGCCAGTAGGAAGGCCAGTAGCACACCCAGTGCGTACAGCCCGAAGAGTACCAGCCCCGCATGCTGTGGGAAGAAGGTACCCGCAATGAGGATGTAAACTGGTAGTCTGGCACTACAGCTCATCAGCGAAGTGACTAGTACCGTGATGATACGGCTCTGCCTGCTCTCGATGGTACGGGAGGCCATCACAGCTGGCACATTGCACCCGAAGCCCATGATGAGTGGGATGAAGGACTTGCCGTGCAGTCCCATGTGGTGCATTAGTTTATCCATCAGGAAGGTGGCTCGAGCCATATAGCCCGTGTCCTCCATGATGGATATGAAGAGGTAGAGGATGAGGATATTCGGTAGGAAGACGAGCACACCGCCCACGCCACCGATGACACCCGTCACCAGTAGATCTCGCAGAGGTCCTGGAGCCATCATTCCATAGATCCACGCACCGAGAGCATCTACGCCCGCCTCGATCCAGTCCATCGGGAAGGCTCCCAAGGCAAAGGTCGCCTCAAACATGATAAAGAGGAAGGCGAGGAAGATCGGATAGCCCCAGATAGGGTGTATGAGGAGGTTGTCTATACGATCCGTCATGGTGCGTATGCGCCGCTTGTTCGGGCGGTAGGTCTCTCTGAGCGCGCCTGCGATGAAGCCGTACCGCTGATTGATGATATAGTTCTCCAGGTCCTCCTCGCTGGAGTGGTTCTTGCGCAGCCTATTCTCCTCGTAGGCCGTGGCGGTGAGGAGGTACTCACCCTTCGCTTGCTGCTTGATAAAGCTCTGCGTGTGCGGATCCCCCTCGAGGAGCTTGACCGCTAAGTAGCGCGGAGACAGGTGGTCGGGGAAGGTCGCATGCTCAGCGAGCTTCTCCTGAAGGTTTGCTATGCTCTGCTCGAGATCCGTCCCGTAGTTGATCTGCAGGAAGCGACGATCGGCATAGAGATCTTCATCAACGAGCTGACGCACCTTATCAAAAAGCTCAAAGACCCCCACACCCTTGCGGCAGATGGTCGGAACCATCGGCGTGCCGAGGAGGTGGGAGAGCTGCTGTATGTCGAGCTGATTCTTCTTCTGCTCGAACTCGTCCCACATGTTGAGTGCGATAACCATCGGGATGCCCATCTCGCGTACCTGCACAGCTAGGTATAGCTGACGCTCTAGGTTGGTCGCGTCGAGCACATCGATGACCACGTCGGGACGCGTCTCCACGTTGGTCAGATAGTCACGGATGTAAAGCTCTTCTGGCGAATAGGGCGATAGCGAGTAGGTACCGGGGAGGTCAATCAGTTCGTAGCGAACGCCTTGATAGTCGAAGTGCGCCTCCTTTGCCTCGACAGTCACCCCGCTGTAGTTGCCGACACGCTCATGCGCCCCACTGGCATGGTTGAAGAGGGTCGTCTTGCCGCTGTTGGGATTGCCTATGAGTGCTACCCGCAGCGAGCGGGAGATGGCGACACGATCGGAGGCTGCGCTCTCTGTAAGTGATGCTCCTGCACCACCCTGTACGAACGTATGTGCCAGCGGTGGCAGCTCCTCCGCAGAGGACGACTGATCGATGAGCTCTACCGTGATGAGTCCCGCCTCTTTGCGACGCAGCGAGACGTTGTAGTCCATCAGCCGATAGTAGATAGGATCTCGTAGCGGAGCCGCTTGGATCACCTCCACAACCTGCCCCTGCACGAAGCCCATCTCTAGGATACGCTTGCGAAAGGCTCCATGCCCGCCGACCGATAGGATACGAGCCCGGTCGCCATTATGTAACTCCGACAATTTCATGCGCCACAAAGTTAGCAAAAGCTGACCGAGTGCTCAGATTTAGACACTACCTAATAGTAGGTACTTTCTTTTTCTGGGGGGGCTCATTATATATAAAATGTGTCAGCCCAAGGATTGGCTGTTAGCTGTTAGCTATTGGCTGTTAGCTATCGGAACCATCGGAGC
>URKO01000121.1 GCA_900548415.1 uncultured Porphyromonas sp. | reverse complement strand
GATAGTACCCTACACTTTGCTGCGGCTTCTAGTAGAAGAGCAGCACGAAAAGATCAAGAGCACAACTCACTACACCGTGGGTTGTGCTCTTTTTTCGTACATTTGTGGGGAGATATAACGCTTCTCCTCCTATTAATTGTGCGTTTGTAGAGATGCCCACCACACCAAGCACTACCCCCACGGAGCAATTGGATAGGCTCCTGAGGCAGTTTCCTGCGCTCTCCCCAACTGCCCAGCAGCAGTTGACCGCGCTCTATCCGCTCTACAAAGAGTGGAACGCACGCATCAACGTCATCTCCCGACGAGACATAGACAATCTCTACCTGCACCACGTGATGCATTCACTGGCACTCGCATGGCTTCTACCCCACGAGCCGACCAGCTACACCATTGCTGACGTGGGCTGTGGCGGTGGCTTCCCCAGCATCCCGTTGGCTATCCTATATCCTCAATATCAGTTCCTGCTGATCGACAGCATTGCCAAGAAGCTCCACGTAGCTCAGTCCATCGCTGACGAGATAGGCCTGAGCAATGTCTCTACGCATCACACCCGTGTCGAGAGCTGCGACCTCCACTGCGACTACATCGTGTCACGCGCGGCCATGCCTCTAGGACGGCTCTATGAGTACACGCAGCATCTACTCCAAGGCTCACAAGCTCCCCGCTCTGGCATCTACTGTCTCAAGGGCGGCGACCTCAGCGAGGAGATAGCGCAGGCAGGAGTGCCCGCACAGCTCACCGCGATCAGTACACTGGCCGATTACCCCGACTACTATCAGGACAAATGGATCGTCTATGTCGCCAAGCAGGACAAACTAACTAACGGAAAAGAACTATGAACTGCGAAGTATCTACATTCGTATGTAACGTCATACAGGAAAATACTTACCTCCTCTCGACCAGCGACGGTCACGCAGCTATCATCGACTGCGGATGCGCCACCGCAAGCGAGCAGGAGCGTCTCGCACAGCGCATCAAGCAGTGGGGGCTAAGCGTAGACCTACTCCTCTTCACACACCTGCACTTCGACCATCTCTGGGGCTTGCCCTGGGCACTCCAGACCTTCCCCGAGGCAAAAGCGTATGCACACCCTGTCGAGCTAGCGCAAGCGGTCTCTCCCGAGGCGCAGATGCGCGCTTGGGGCTTTGAGGTACCAGAAGGGGCCTTCGATCTTTCTCAGATCCATCCACTGCCGAGCGATCAGCCACTACGACTGGGCGAGCTATCTATCTACGATCTCTTCGTGCCAGGACATACAGCAGGCCATGTCGCTTACTACCTACCGAGCGAGCGGATTGTCTTCACGGGCGACGTACTCTTCCGAGGCGACATAGGTCGTAGTGACCTACCAGGTGGAGACTACCAGACGCTCCTCCACAGCATCAAGACCCAACTGCGTCCACTGCCCGACGACACCATCGTCTACCCAGGGCATGGACCACACACAACCATATACAACGAAAAAAGTAATAACCCTTATATCAACTAAAATAGATGGATACAAGAAACTTTGCCTATCGTCACATAGGTATCTCCGATGCTGACCTGCCTGAGATGCTCCAGGTCGTCGGTGTAGACAGCGTAGATGCGCTAATGCACAAGGTATATCCCGAGGGCATCTTCCTCGAGAAGCCTCTCGATCTACCAGAGCCAATGACTGAGCGTGAGCTCAGCGAGCATCTCTTCGAGCTAGGATCTCGCAATCGTATCTTCACCTCATACATCGGTATGGGCTGGTACGATACCGTAACCCCACAGCCTATCATCCGCAATGTCCTAGAGAATCCCGTATGGTACACCAGCTACACACCTTACCAGGCTGAGGTATCGCAGGGTCGTCTCGAGGCACTCTTTAACTTCCAGACCGTCATCACAGATCTGACAGGACTACCTCTGACCAACTGCTCGCTACTTGACGAAGCTACTGCAGGCGCCGAGGCTGCTCTCATGCTTTACAACGAGCGGTCTAGAGAGCAGAAGAAGGCTGGAGCCAACCAGCTCTTCATCGACAAGCGCGTCTTCGCCTCTACGCAGGCAGTCATCCAGACACGCGTTCCCCAGCAAGGTATGGAGATCGTCGTAGGCGACTACGAGACCTTTGACTTTACAGACAAAGTCTTTGGAGCTATCATTCAGTACCCAGACGAAAAGGGTAGCATCCACTGCTACCACGACTTTATGGAGCGTGCCAAGGCTGCTGGTGTACGTGTAGCTGTAGCCGCTGACCTGATGAGTCTCGTGCTCCTCACACCTCCAGGCGAGTGGGGCGCAGACATCGTCTTCGGATCTGCACAGCGCTTCGGTATCCCCATGTACTTCGGCGGTCCTAGTGCCGGCTATCTAGCCTCTACGATGGACTATAAGCGCACCATCCCTGGGCGTATCATCGGTATCTCCAAGGATACCTACGGTCGTCCCGCTTACCGTCTAGCGCTGCAGACACGCGAGCAGCACATCAAGCGTGAGCGTGCCACCAGCAATATCTGTACAGCACAGGCTCTGCTCGCTACGATGAGCGGCTTCTACGCTGTCTACCACGGCCCCGAGGGTCTGCGCCACATCGCTCACCGCATCCACGCTTATGCAGGCTATCTAGCAGAGCAGCTTGAGGCGATGGGCTACAAGCAGCTCAACGACAACTTCTTCGACACCCTATACATCGAGCTCCCCGAGGGACTCACTACTGAGAAGCTCCGTGAGATCGCCCTCGACTGCCAGGTCAACCTACGCTACTACGAGGATGGTCGTCACGTCGGCATCAGCATCGATGAGACTACGCTCGAGAGCGACCTCTCAGTACTCCTCTACATCTTCGCACAGCTCCAGGGCAAAGAGGGCGACATCGAGGGCGTTGAGGTCAATGAGACGAAAGTTTATTTCGACAAGAAGTTCGCTCGTCAGAGTGACTTCCTGCAGTATGATACTTTCCAGAAGTATCACTCCGAAACCGAGCTGATGCGCTACATCAAGCGACTAGACCGCAAGGACATCTCACTGGCTCAGTCTATGATCTCGCTAGGCTCTTGTACCATGAAGCTCAATGCCGCTTCGGAGGTAGCACAGCTGAGCAACCCACAGTTTGCCAATATCCATCCCTATGCTCCCGATGACCAAGTCGAGGGCTACCTAGAGATGATACGCAATCTGTCCGCTCTCCTATGTGAGATCACTGGTATGAAGGGTGCTTCGCTCCAGCCCAACTCAGGTGCTGCTGGTGAGTACACTGGTCTGCGCGTCATACGTAGCTATCTACAGGCTACTGGTCAGGGTGCTCGTGACCTCATCATCCTACCCGCCTCTGCACACGGCACCAACCCCGCGAGTGCGGTACAGGCAGGCTTTGACACCATTACTGTCCGCACAGCTGAAAACGGCGATATCGATATGGATCACTTTATGGAGCTCACCGAGCAGTACAAGGATCGTATCGCAGCCATCATGATTACCTACCCCAGTACGCACGGTATCTTCGAGAGCAATATCCGCACCATCATCGACCGCATCCACGAGATCGGCGGACAGGTCTATATGGACGGTGCCAACCTCAATGCTCAGGTAGGCTGGACCAACCCTGGCTATATGGGTGCTGACGTCTGCCACCTGAACCTGCACAAGACTTTTGCGATCCCGCACGGTGGTGGCGGTCCTGGTGTCGGCCCAATCTGTGTCGCTGAGCACCTAGTACCCCATCTACCCAAGCATGTGGAGCGCTGGTCTGATGCTACGAACCAAGTATCGGCAGCACCCTTCGGTAGTGCTGGAGTCTTTGTGATCACCTACGCTTACATTCGCCTCCTAGGCTACGAAGGCCTGCGTCAGGCCACCGCTATGGCGATCCTCAATGCTAACTATCTGAAGGCATGCTTCCACGACAACTACGGCGTCGTCTACACGGGCGACCGAGGCTTCGTCGGACACGAGATGATCCTCGACTGCCGTGGTGTCAAGGCTCAGGCAGGCGTCGACGAGGGCGACATCTCTAAGCGTCTGATGGACTTCGGCTATCACGCTCCGACGGTTTCCTTCCCCGTGCACGGCACGCTCATGATCGAGCCGACCGAGAGCGAGAGCAAGGCAGAGCTAGACCGCTTTGTCGCTGTGATGAATCAGATCTACCAGGAGGCTCAGGACATTGCCTCTGGCAAGGCTGACGCAGAGGACAACGTCATCAAGAACGCTCCGCACCCGCAGTACGAGGTCTGTGCCGACGAGTGGCATCACGCTTACACCCGTCAGCAGGCAGCCTTCGCACTACCCTACCTCGAGGACAATAAGTTTTGGGTCAATGTGGCTCGCATAGACAATGGCTTTGGCGACCGCAACCTGATCCCTGCTTTCTGTGCCTGCACACCAGAGATCATCGACGAACTGAGTAAATAAGCAGTACTATGGCTAGTTTCAAGCAAGAATTCAAAGAGTTTGCCCTCCGTGGCAACGTTATGGATATGGCTGTCGGTATCATCATCGGAGGAGCCTTTGGCAAGATTGTCTCCTCGCTCGTTGACGATATCCTGATGCCTATCGTAGGACTCTTTACAGGGGGTATCAACTTCAGCGAACTCGCTTATGTGATCAAGCCTGCTGAGATCAACGCTGCTGGCGAAGAGGTCGTTGCAGCCACAACGCTCAACTATGGCCTCTTCATTCAGAACGTCGTCGACTTCTTCATCATCGCACTCGTCATCTTCATGATGATCCGTGCGATCAATAGTGTGAGGAAGAAGCACGAAGAGCCCGAAGCACCCGCTCCCGAGCCCTCTGACGAGGTCAAGCTACTGACCGAAATCCGCAACCTGCTCGACAAGAAGCAGTAAGCCACCTCGATCTGTAGGCTACATAACTAAAGCACCGCCCGCGAAGGTCACTCCTACGCAGGCGGTGCTTTTTTGTCTCTTGTCACTTCGGAG
>URKO01000120.1 GCA_900548415.1 uncultured Porphyromonas sp. | reverse complement strand
ATCTAGCATTCCTCGAGCGTGTCAATCGGGCAGGCTTCGAATTCTTTAAGGAGATAGCCGTCTCGGAGCGTACTGACTACACCATCTCTTACAACTTTCGGATCATACCCGCCGAGTCTAAAGAACCG
This sequence comes from uncultured Porphyromonas sp., assembly GCA_900548415.1. Taxonomy (GTDB): domain Bacteria; phylum Bacteroidota; class Bacteroidia; order Bacteroidales; family Porphyromonadaceae; genus Porphyromonas; species Porphyromonas vaginalis. The sequence continues at coordinate 4,815 of URKO01000120.1, read as the reverse complement.
CTCTTGATCAATCATCAGCTCACGCCACTCAAGCTAGACATGTCAGGTAACATTTGGCTGTCGCTCTGTCTCGTCTCTCTAGCTCACACACGAGAGGTAGGGGAGGCGTATATCTCTGCGGTCAACTCAGGTAAGCGATGGAGGCTCTCCTCAAAAAGTGGTCGCTGGAAGCAGATCGAAGACCTCACACTCAGTGAACACGAGAAGGCCGTAATCAGTCTAGCACACCAAGGCTTGTCTGTGGGAGAAATCGCACAAATCATCCACCGCTCAGAGGACTCTGTCAAGGGCTACCGCAAGGCTCTCTTTCAGAAGCTAGGTGTGGGCAATATCGCCGAGGCCATCGCCGTAGCCACCAGTCGCAAACTAATCTGACTCGCCATAGTCTGACTAATCGTTAGACTATGCGTACAATGATGTATGCAGAGATCCCGCCCATGAGACAAAAGACTGAGCTCGCTCTTGATGCAATAGTCTCTTGATGATACCCATAGAGCATGATCAATCTTAACGTCTGGCTTATGGAGAAGCTAGAAATTTAGTTGTACTTTTGTCCTGCATTACGAGATGTGTCGCTACGGCTTGGTGACAGAATGACTTGTCTGGCTGGGCCGTGCACTTGTAGTTGCTCTTTGGCAAGGTTGTTGCATAGTCTCATGATAGAAATATAGAGCTAATATGAAAAAGGACAATAAGAAGGGTGGCAACCATACAGAGCCACAACATATAGATGCCTCTTCAGTGGATCAGATGAAGCAAGAGACACCAGAGCAGGCATGCGATGCAGCCACAGCTACTGAGACGGATACAGCAGCGCCTGAGTGTGAGGAAACGCAGAAGATTGCTGAGCTACAGGAGTCGCTAGACAAGCTCAATGACCAGCATCTCCGTATGCTGGCTGAGTACGACAACTATCGCAAGCGTACGCTACAGGAGAAGAGCGACCTGATCAAGAATGGGGGAGAGCGCGTCCTCAAGGAGCTACTCCCGATCGTGGACGACTTCGAGCTAGCGGTCAAGCATGCCCATGAGAGCAAGAGTGAGGAGGATCCGATCGTAGAGGGTCTACTCCTTATATATAATAAGCTGATCGGTTTCCTAGAGAAGCAGGGTGTCGTGATGATCGAGGCGACGGGGACCCCCTTTGACGATAATCTACACGAAGCTGTGGCAATGATTCCGGCACCTACTCCAGAGCAGAAGGGGCAGGTGATCGATTGCGTCCGTACGGGCTATATGCTTCACGATAAGGTGCTACGCCACGCGCATGTGGTGGTCGGCAACTAAGAGGCATGGAGCTTTGATCTGCACAAGATAGATATATGGCAACGAAGAAAGACTACTATGAGCTGCTGGGCGTCTCACGAGACGCTTCGGCAGATGAAATAAAGAAGGCTTACCGCAAGCAAGCCTTAAAGTATCACCCTGACCGCAATCCTGGAGACAAGGAGGCGGAGGAGCACTTTAAGGAGGTTGCGGAGGCTTATGATGTGCTGAGTGATCCCGACAAGAAGAGTCGCTATGACCAGTTTGGACATAGTGGCGTAGACGGAGCTGGTGGCTTCGGCGGCTTCGGAGGTGGTGGCGGCTTTACGGTAGATGATATATTCTCCCGTTTTGGCGACATCTTCGGAGGTGGTTTTGGCGATTACTTCGGAGGTGGCGGTGCTGGCTCCGGTAGGGTGCAGCGTCCTATGGGTAGCGACCTGCGCGTTACAGTGCGCCTCACGCTCGAGGAAATCAATAGCGGGGTAGACAAGAAACTGCGTGTCAAGAAGCTGATCCAGTGTGATGGCTGTCATGGTCAGGGCACTACGGAGAGCGATGGCAAGCGTAGCTGCTCGACTTGTGGTGGTGCTGGTGTCGTCTATGACGTGAGGAACTCGATCTTCGGTCAGATGCGCACGCAGACGACTTGCCCCACATGTGGAGGTGCTGGCGAGGTGGTCACGAAGCCTTGCGCTAAGTGTCACGGCAAGGGTGTGACGAAAGGTGAGGAGGTTATCTCCTTCCACATTCCAGCAGGTGTCGTGGGCGGTATGCAACTGACGCTACAGGGCAAGGGTAATGCAGCTCCTCAAGATGGTATACCTGGTGATCTGCTCGTAGTGATCCAAGAGGAGCAGCACAAGGACTTCATACGCAATGGCAATGACCTGATCTACAACCTCCTGATACCTATTCACACGGCGATACGTGGTGGACAGGTGACAGTGCCAACGATCGATGGTAGTGCACGCCTTAAGATAGAGCCCGGTACGCAGCCCGGCAAGGTGCTCCGTATGCGTGGCAAGGGTCTCCCCTCGGTACAGGGTTATGGACGTGGCGACCTGATGGTCAATGTGAATGTATTCATTCCACAGCAGACCTCTGCAGAGGATGAGAAGTTGATCGACCAATTGGCACAGTCGGAGCACTTTAATCCGACGGAAGCCGATCGTCAGGCTATAGACAAGAAGTATAGGGAGATGCTTGAGTAAGCATCTCCTATACCTTATATGTATGGGTAACAAAGACCGCTAATCGTATGGTACGAATGAACACTCTGTGGGCTAGACTCACACTACTTATAGCATCGCTCTGTATCACACTAGGTGGTACAGTTACGGCTCAAGAGCCTATAGGCAATGAACCTCTCATCACATTGACTGCCGATGGGCGGCATCGTATCAGTATTCTACTCTGTACGCCCTCACAGGCAGACGCCTATACAATCTACGGACACGCCGCAATGCGGGTGCGTAGCTTAGAGGATTTAGAGGACGACTATGTGTACAACTATGGGGTCTTTGACTTTGACCAGCCAGGCTTCTACATGAAGTTTATCAAGGGCGAGACGGATGGTTACTTTGTCCAGCAGGAGCCGTGGGACTACTTCCTCTATCGCTACCATGCTTATGGGCAAAACATCTACGAGCTGGAGCTAGACCTCTCTCCCGAGCAGGAAGAGGCGATACGCAGTTACCTAGCGTGGAACATTAAGGAGGAGAACAAATACTACCTCTACAACTTCGCCTTTGACAACTGTGCTACACGGCCATACTCTATTGTCAAGCAAACGCTCCCTAAGGGGTGGCGCATAGAGCTGCCTCAAGAGGCAAAAGAAGAGTCGCTACGCAGTCTCATCGATGCCTATGCGGACTATCATCCGTGGTATCGTCTTGGTACGCAGCTAGCCCTGGGAGCGCCTGCCGACACGACTATGACGGTCGAGGATCGGCTCTTCCTACCGATGGAGATGGATCGTCTCTTGCAGCAAGCGACAATCGTCTCTCCGACTGGTACGAAGCCACTCGTGAGCAATCGGATCGTCTATGAGACCCCGACACCAGCTCCACAGCCTGTAGCTCACTGGTGGTTGGAGCCTGTCCTATGGATGTCGCTCCTACTGGTCGTCTCGGGCGTGCTGTGCTACTTGCGTCGTAGCCGCTACTGGACATTGCTCTGGATGACGGGCTACGCTTGTGCGGGCTGCATCTTGAGCTTCCTAACCTTTGTCTCGATACATCCCTGCACCGATCCTAACTACAACTTGCTGGTCTTTCATCCACTCCTCCTCTTGGCTTGGTTTGCCTTGGGTAGGGGAGGCAAAGCTCAGCGCATCGCACGGTACTTCCACTCGGCAAATGCTCTGGCAGTGGCACTCTACCTAATCTTGGTCGCTTGTGCCGTGCAGACTAGTTCGCTGCCCATCATCTTGCTCGCCCTCAACTCGGCACTCCTCTCGGTAGCCTATCTAACCTATTCCAAACGACTCACACAGCGCAGATGAGACCTATTCGCTATCTCCTCCTCACATTAAGCTGTCTGCTACCGCTGGCACTATCTGCACAGCGCACGAGACCTGACATACTGGTGCAGATCTATGTCAAGGGACTACGCACCGACCTGCTGGATAGTTATCGAGCAGGGTGGGGTGGCAATGGTCTGAACGGAGTGATGAAGCAAGGGACGGTAGCACCCGATATTCGCTATCCATACCCGTTGCTAGACGAGGTGGCGCGACTGGCTTCGCTCTCGGCTGGTGCTATGCCGGAGATACATGGCGTGTACCAAGCTGAGCGGTATGATGCGGTGACGCAGCGGTCGGAGTCTACCTTTGCGAATAGAGACTATCGGGGCATCAACAGCACGGAGCAGCTAGCTCCCGCAGGTGCCTTGCGTAGCGAACTGCTCACAGACGTACTCAGAGGCTCTTCGCAGGGCGATGCGATTGTCTATGCCATAGCGAGCCGTGCCAACGACGCTATTGCTGTGGCGGGACACGATGCCGAGGGCGCTATATGGATCGATAAGCATAGTGGCTGGTGGGCTACGACCAATTTCTACGGCGGTCTGCCTGCCTTGGCTCTCAAGGCAAATAATGAGCAGCGCATGCTGGGCGGACGCACGACTCCGACTGTCTGGAAACCTCTCTCGAAAGGCGCGAAGGAGGGTAGCTTTGCGCATACCTTCGAAGGTGCTTGGCGCATGAGCGACCTCTTGACCTCTCCCTTTGCCAATGATGCGATCACAGACCTATCTAAGGAGTTCATACGCTACGCTCACAAAGCGCGTCGCACGTCGCCTACGCCCATCGTTATGGTCTTAGACCTAGAGGTGGGTGCTCGTGGGGTAGCCTATGCGGACTATTCGCCAGAGCAGCAAGACGCTTACGCTCGGCTCAATGAGCAGGTACATCAGATCACTGCGCTGCTACAAGAGTTGTATGGTGCAGACCACTATGCGCTCAATATCGTTGGAGTTCCTGTTGCGAACTTAGCTCAGCCGAAGGCTCCTTCTCGTCGCTCGGTCGTCACCTTCGACCCTGCCAAG
>URKO01000119.1 GCA_900548415.1 uncultured Porphyromonas sp. | reverse complement strand
GGCGTGATTCATTTCTTCCGAAGTTTCATTTGATTCTTCCGAAGTTTCATTTCATTCCTCCGAAGAATTTTTTATTCCCCACGTGGAGATTTTGAAATATTCAGGTGGAAATCACTTTTCCCCGACACGGTGCCGTTTCGATATGTCGTTGGGTCTAAATTATTGTAACAGGTCGGCGGTGAGTTTGCCCTGATGAGACTGTTGGTTTTGAGGGCGTATGGAACTAGTAGTTTAGCTTTTTGGTCGTGTGGGTGTCGCGCTCTGCGTAGGCATTGCGCTGGGTGAAGATGGCACGAAGCAGCCGCCCGATGAGGTGCGACTGGCGAGCATAGCTCCTGAGCGAGACTGAGCGAAAGTCCACCCCCTGAGGCCCGAAGCTTTGCGGGGAGATGTAGTAATAGGTCGCCTCCTCAAAGAGCTTTGCCAAGCGTCGAGGCGGCTTGGCTGTCTGGCTCATCTTCTTACTGCTGGGGCAAATGACCTCTATTCCATCAGCACGAAGCCGCTCTACGGTAGTCGCTATGACCCGGTCGTAGGCCGCTACGAGGGGAGTCATGTCGAACTCCTTGTAGGCACTCTCGCCGATCTTCTGCACGGGGCGTATCTGCACCGTGCGGATGGGATAGTCACGGATTAAGTCGGGTAGACGGCTTAGCTCCTCCAGATTGTCGCGATTGACCGTGTAGTTGAGCCGTACGGCGGGTGGGTTGTCTAGCGCCTTCAGCCTCTCTAGTAGCGTGACAAATCGTTGCCACTCGGCACCCACCATCAGCCGCTCATAAGTCGCTTGCGTGGTGCCATGCAGCGAGAGCGTCAGCTCGCTCAGTCCCGCCGTCACGAGTGCCTGCAGGATCTCCTCGGTCAGGGCATTGCCATTCGTTATGACGGAGATCCAAGGGACGTGGTACTCCTTGCCCAACTGTACGAGGCGAAGCATAGTATCTGGGGTGAGCGTCGGCTCGGCACCACAACCGATCTGTAGCCTGAGTGCCTGGGGGAAGAGATGAGCCGCTATCGCCTCGCAGTCGTCCGTGGTCAGCTTGCCACGCAGTGTAGCTCTATACTCAGGATCGCTAAAGTAGCACATCTGACAACGGAGGTTGCAGGCTAAGATAGGGTCGATGAAAACGCCTATGTAGCGTCTCCTCAAGAGGTGCATACCGAGGACGGAGAGGAGCTTAAGGCGATCTCCTCCCTTACGGCTCAGGGTGCGTGCTAGCCGCTGTGTGGCGTGGGTGAGCGGGTTCATCATCCTCTGCGTCTCAGGCGAATTAGTGCGCTGCGAGCCAATCTTTGCCGGTGCCGATCTCCACGACGAGCGGCACAGAGCACTCGGGCCAGGCACCCTCCATCGCTTCACGAACGAGGGCTGTAACACGATCCAGTTCGTCGATATAGACGTTGAGGACCAGTTCGTCGTGCACCTGCAGGACGAGGTAGCTACGTAGCTGTTGCTTCGTCAGTTCCTCCTCGACACGTATCATAGCGATCTTGATGATGTCTGCGGCGGTGCCTTGGATCGGTGCGTTGATCGCGTTGCGCTCAGCATTGCCACGCTGGGCTCCACGCGCCGTGCGGAGGTTGCGTAGCTGCCGGCGACGACCGAAGGCGGTCTCCGTATAGCCTCGCTCGGTGGCCAGTGCTATCGCCTCATTCATAAAGGCTTGTATATGGGTGAAAGTGGCGAAGTACTCCTTGATCAGCTCGGCAGCCTCGCCAACGGGGATGTTGAGACGCTGGCTCAGACCGTAGGGCGTGATGCCGTAGTTGATGCCAAAGTTGGCCGTCTTCGCCTTGCTGCGCATCAGTGGGGTCACCTCCTCGGGAGCCACCTTAAAGACCTTAGCGGCTGTCGCCGTGTGGATGTCATCGCCCGAGAGGAAGGAGTGTATCATCGCTGGGTCTTGGCTCAGATGCGCCATGACGCGCAGCTCCACCTGCGAGTAGTCCGCACTCAGCAGGACAGCGCCGATCGGCTCCTCATGGGTGTGATCCACAGGAACGCAAGCCGAAAGGCGCGGGGTGTAGTACGGATCAGCGACAAAGGCACGACGCAGGGGACGACCCAGGTCGCTACGGATGGGGATGTTTTGCAGATTCGGATTGCTCGAGGAGAGCCTGCCCGTGGCGGTGACCGCCTGATTGTACGAAGTGTGCAGCTTGCCATCGGGGTAGCACATCTTGGGCAACGGATCTATATAGGTGTTGAGCAACTTGCGCGCCTCACGGTAGTCTAGGATAAGCGCGACGACGGGGTGGAGCGAGCGCAGCGGGAGGAGCGTCTCCTCGTTGGTCACGTAGCTACCAGTCTTAGTCTTGCGCGGCTTCTCCACAATCTTAAGCTCATCAAAGAGCAATTCGCCGATCTGCTTCGGGCTATTGACCTTGAGGTTAAGCCCTCGTGAGGAGTAGCTCTGTATCTCCTGCTCTAGGCGGAGGACGCTCTCGAGAAGCTCCTGACGGGAGTGCTGCAGTGCCTCGATGTCGAGGACGATGCCACGCTGCTCCATGTGCATCAGCACGTAGAGGAGCGGTATCTCCACCTCGGTGAGGAGACGCTGCTCGGTAGGGGAGAGCTGCTTGTGCAGGGCGTGGTAGAGGCGTAGCGTCACGTAGGCATCTTCGCTGGCGTAGTCGCAAAGAAGCTTGGGGTCTACGTCGGTGCGTAGCGCAAAGCTTTCCTGAGGCGAGAGATCCTTGTAGCGTATCGTGTCGTAGCGGAGCAAGCCGCCCGCCAGTTCGTCGAGGCTGTGTCCCTGGTCGGCATCGATCAGGTAGTGCGCCAGCATGGTGTCGTAGAGTGGACGCGCCTCGGGCAGTCCGTAGCGTGTCAGCACCTCTAGGTCAAACTTAGCATTGTGCGCCACCTTTAGCACATGCTCGTCCTGCATCAGATCCTTAAGCGGAGAGAGTATATGCGTCGCCTCCTCAGCCGACTCGGGTAGCGGAATAAAGTAAGCCTGCTGCTCATCGGCACAGAGCGACATGCCGACGATGCCCGCACAGAGCGCATCGAGGCCATCGGTCTCAGTGTCAAAGGCGACAACGGAGCTGCCCGCCAACTGCTTAGCGAGCTGGCTCACCGCCTCGTAACCTTTGACTTCGGTAAAGGTCACGCCAACCGTCTTATAGTTTTCTAGAGGAGCTGCGGCACTCACGGGACCCGACACTTCAATTGCGGCTGGCGAACTTGGTACTGTCGAACTACCGCCAAGGTCAAAGAGACCCACCTGAGGATTGCTCTCTGCGGGCTTGCCGATGCGCTTGAGTAGTGAGGTGAAGGCAAACTCCTTGAAGATGCGCTCCACAGCGGCGTGGTCGGGGCCTCGCCACTTCATCTGGTCGGGATCAAAGGTGACTCCCGGCACGTCGGTCACGATGGTGACGAGATGCCGCGAGAGCATCGTCTGCTCCTTGGCTGCGAGGAGCTTTTTCGCATAGGTCGGCTTCACCTGGTCAATGCGTGCGTAGATATCTTCGATTGAGTCAAACTCCTCGAGGAGTCGCTGCGCTGCGACTTTGCCAATGCCTGGACAGCCAGGCACATTGTCCGAGCTATCGCCCACAAGTCCCAAGTAGTCAATCATCTGTAGTGGATAGCGGATGCCGTATTTAGCGGTAATCTCCTCAGCACCTAGTAGCTCGAAGCCTGACCCCGTGCGCTGTGGCGCAAACATCTGCGCGTGCGGTCCAACGAGTTGCCCGTAATCCTTGTCTGGCGTGACCATGCGCACCTCGTAGCCTGCCTCGACAGCTTGGCGGCTCAGGGTGCCGATCAGGTCGTCTGCTTCGTACCCTTCGACCCCTAGCAGAGGTATCTGGTAAGCCTGCACCAACTCTTTGATATAAGGCATGGAGAATCGTATCGTCTCGGGTGTCTCGGGGCGATTGGCCTTGTACTCTGGGTACTCCTTGTGGCGAAAGGTTCCTCCCGGCATATCCATCGCCACAGCGATGTAGTCGGGTCGCTCCTTGTCAATGATGTCTTGTAGCGTGGAGGCGAAGCCATAGAGCGCACTCGTGTCGCGCCCCTGCGCATCGACGAGGGGACGATTGATGAAGGCGTAGTAAGCTCGGTAAATCAGGGCATAAGCGTCAAGCAGATAGAGCGTAGGCATAGTTTAGATAGGGTAAAAGTAACGGGTTAATCTTGAGGGGTGGCAGAATCGCTGAGCGAACGAATGACACGGCAGGGATTGCCCACGGCAAGGCTCATCGGGGGGATGCTCTTCGTGACGACACTCCCCGCACCGATCACGGAGCCACGGCCAATGGTTACGCCGGGGAGGATCGTGCAGCCACCACCGATCCAGACATGGTCCTCGATGATGATCGGGATGCCAAACTCCCAGCCGGCAGCACGCTCCTCGAGGTCGAGCGGATGCCCCACACTGTAGAGCGAGACGGAGGGGCCGATGAGTACATGGTTGCCGATGGTCACATGTCCGCCGTCGAGCATGGTGCAACCACTATTGATGAAGGTATGACTCCCCACCTCAATCTCGCTCCCGTAGTCGCAGAAGAAAGGGGTCACCAGCCAACTCCCCTCGCCGAACCCTCCGAGTAGTTTCTCTAGCTCACGATGATACTGCTCCCGCTCCTCGACGGGTATGCGGTGCAGGGCTTGCAGTCGCTCTTTGCACCGACTGGCCAAGAGCTGGCGGTCGGTGTCGCTCTGTATATTATAGTAGCGATAACCCTCGGGCTGCGGGGAGGGTACAAACGATAATGGGTGCGTCGTGTGAGACATACGGTGAAGCGGTAAATGCGGAGAGAGAAGCCTGTCATCTCCACCACGGAGCTGGCAGAGCAACCCTCAGCGGAGACTGTTGCATAAAGGCGAATCGCTGTGTTGCTTTCGGGATTCAGCTTCGGTCACATACGGAGGTATGCTCCCTTCAGACCTCACCCTCAGCGCCTTGCGCTTCATCCTTTCTGCAAAGTC
>URKO01000118.1 GCA_900548415.1 uncultured Porphyromonas sp. | reverse complement strand
ATGAAGTCATCAAAAACATCATTCTTGAGAAATTGCATTAGCGGGTGGAATGTACGCTTTTTGGTGCTACACTTGCTATTTAGTACCTTTGCAGGAGATTAAGTACTATGCTCCGTATGCAACCCCACAAGATGACCACACCCTACTACCTCCTAGAGGAGTCTCTCCTGAGACGTAACCTCGAGCTGATACGATCCGTAGCAGAGCGGGCGGGCGTGGAGATTATCTTAGCCTTCAAGGCGTACGCCCTCTGGCGCACCTTCCCTATATTTAAGGAGTACATCCACGCTAGCACGGCTAGCTCGCCGTGGGAGGCTCGCCTAGGCTACGAGGAGATGGGAGCACCCGTGCATGCCTACACTCCAGCTTACAGCGAGGACAACATCGCGGACTTCGTACGCTACAGTAGCCATATCACGCTCAATTCGCCCACTCAGTGGCAGCGCTTCGGGCCCGCATCGCCTTACGCAGCCGAGCAGATCTCTTACGGTCTGCGGCTAAACTTAGCCTACTCGCCTGTCAAGACGGAAATCTACAACCCCGCCCTGCCAGGGACACGCTTCGGCGTGAGTGCCGAGACGCTTCGACAGATGGAGCAAGAGAACGCTTTGACAGGACTGGAGGGTGTGCATCTACATGTCCTTTGCGAAGGTGATGACAAGCAACTGGAGTTAGTGCTGGAGCGTCTCGAGGAGCGCTTTGGCTTTATCCTAGACAAGGTGCAGTGGCTCAACCTCGGGGGCGGACACTTGATGACGCATCGGGAGTACGATACGGAGCATCTGGTGGCGTTGCTACGCGCTTTCCGTGAGCGTCACCCGAATCTGCGAGTTATTATGGAGCCAGGCAGTGCGTTCGCTTGGCAGACGGGCGATCTCTACGCTCAGGTGGTGGACATTGTGACCAGCGACGGCATCAAGACAGCGATTATGAACGTCTCCTTCGCCTGCCACATGCCTGACTGTCTCGAGATGCCCTACCATCCAGTCGTGGAGGGGGCGACACAGTGCGACACGCCCGAGGCTGGCACGCACAGCTACCGCCTAGGAGGCAATAGCTGTCTGAGCGGCGACTATATGGGCTACTGGACTTTCGACCATCCGCTGGAAATCGGTGAGACGCTCGTCCTCAAGGATATGCTACACTACACGACGGTCAAGACGAACATGTTTAACGGGGTACAGCATCCCGCCATTGCGCTGCGTCATCTCGACGGCTCCGTGGAGACGCTCCGTAGCTTTGACTATTCGGACTACAAGTCTCGCATGGACTAATCATTTAACCTAGAAGAAAGAGACCAACTATGGGACTATTCGGACTATTCTCAAAGAAGAAGAAAGAGACACTCGACACAGGTCTAGAGAAGAGCAAGACCTCTATGGTAGACAAGCTGACTCGTGCCGTAGCTGGCAAGAGCAAGGTCGACGATGCAATCCTCGACGACCTAGAGGATATACTCGTGACGAGTGATGTGGGCGTGGACACAACGCTCAAGATCATCAAGCGTATCGAAGAGCGTGTAGCTCGAGACAAATATGTCGGCACGAGCGAGCTCAAAAGCATCCTGCGTGACGAAGTGGCGGCACTTCTTGCAGAGAATGGCACGACCGATGGGGAGAGCTTCACACTCCCCGCAGATGCGCATCCCTACGTCATCATGGTCGTTGGTGTCAACGGTGTGGGCAAGACAACCACCATCGGCAAGCTCGCCTATCAGTTCAAGCAGCAGGGCAAGCGCATCGTACTGGGCGCTGCAGACACCTTCCGTGCGGCCGCCATCGAGCAGCTAGAGATATGGGGAGAGCGTGTCGGCGTGCCAGTCATCAAGCAGCAGATGGGCTCGGATCCCGCTTCGGTAGCCTTCGACACGCTACAGTCGGCTGTGGCGCAGGACGCTGACGTAGTCATCATCGACACGGCTGGTCGTCTACACAACCAGGTGAGCCTGATGAACGAGCTCTCTAAGATCAAGCGTGTCATGGCGAAGGTAGTCCCCGATGCGCCTCACGAAGTACTCCTCGTCCTCGATGGCTCTACGGGTCAGAATGCCTTCGAGCAGGCGAAGCAGTTTACCGCAGCCACCGATGTCTCTGCCCTCGCCATCACGAAGCTCGATGGCACGGCAAAGGGCGGTGTCGTCATCGGCATCTCTGACCAGTTTAAGGTACCGGTCAAGTATATCGGACTCGGCGAGAAGATTGAGGACCTACAAGTCTTTCGCAAGCGTGAGTTCGTCGACTCCATCTTTGGCGATGAGCTTTAGTCCAGTAGCAGCTCTGCGATGATTGCCAACCAAATCGATGTCATCAGTCTAGGGTGCTCTAAGAACCTCGTCGACTCCGATGCGCTCATGCATCGGCTCGCTCAGTACGGCTACACGTTACGGCACGACCCCGAGGAGCTGACCGGTGAGATAGCCGTCGTCAACACCTGCGGCTTCATACAGGCAGCTCAGGAGGAGTCGATCAACCTGATTCTCTCTCTCATTGAGGCAAAGAAAGAGGGACGCATACGCTCCGTCTATGTGATGGGTTGCCTAGGCGAACGCTTTCGTGAGGAGCTAACCGCCGAGCTCCCCGAGGTGGACAAGATCTATGGCAAGTATGACTGGAAGCAACTCATCACCGACCTAGGACCCGCACTCAGCGCAGACGATGCGACACCACTATCCTACCGAACGCCTCCGCCTAGCGTCACGCCTCGACACTACAGCTACATCAAGATCTCCGAGGGGTGTGACCGCACCTGCTCTTACTGCGCCATCCCGCTCATCACCGGCCCTCATCACTCCCGTCCCATGGAGGAGATAGTCCGAGAGGTCGAGGGGCGCGTCGCCACCGGATGTCGGGAGTTTCAGATCATCGCTCAGGATAGTACTTACTATGGTGTAGACCTTTACCAAAAGCAAGCCATAGCTCCCCTACTGGACCGCCTAGCTCAGGTAAAAGGCGTTCACTGGCTCAGACTGCACTACGCCTATCCAAACCACTTCCCCCTTGCGTTGCTAGATGTGATGGCACAGCATGACAACATCTGCAAGTATCTCGACCTTGCGCTCCAGCACAGCAGCAATCATATACTTCAGCTGATGCGTCGGCAGATAACCCGTGAGGAGACCGTCGCTCTGCTAGAGCGTATCCGTGAGCAAGTGCCCGGCATCGCCCTGCGTACCACGATGATGGTTGGTCATCCAGGAGAGACAGACGAAGACTTTGCCGACCTCCTTGACTTCGTTAGCCAGATGCGCTTCGAGCGACTCGGAGCTTTCCAATACTCACACGAGGAGGGCACCTATGCCTACAAGCACTACCAAGACGATGTCCCGCCAGAGGTCAAGCAGGAGCGCTACGACGCCCTAATGTCTCTCCAAGCAAACATCTCTGCCAGCGTCAATAGTCGTAGGATAGGCACCACGCTCGAAGTTGTCGTTGACCGAAAGGAAGAGGACTACTACGTTGGCCGCACCCAGTACGACTCTCCCGAGGTAGACGGCGAAGTGATACTCAGCAGCGACCGTCCGCTCCGTGTCGGCTCCTTTTATCGAGCTGAGATCACAGGCGTTGAGGAGTACGACCTCATCGCAACCACATCCCCAGAGCATCTCATCCTATGATTACGACCGAACAGTGGCTCCTCGAGGTCGCCGAGCAGAGCCAGCTCGCACAGACCACCTGCCAGCAACTATGGAGCGACCTCACATCGCTACTTATCGGGCGGCTCACTCAGGGGAGCAGCACCTATATGCGCAGCGTCGGCTTGTGGTCCGCCGAGAGCCACAATGCCTTCATCGCTCTACTGCCTAGTGGCGAGCGCTACTTGATGCCACCGCGCGTGACGCCACGCATCACCAACCAAGAGCAACCGCTCTCTGCCGAGGAGATCGGCGAACTCCTAGCAAAAGGAGCGACCCAGATACCGCAGACCATCCAAAGCTTCTACGACAATGTCACGAAGCTCTTTGAGATGCACGAGCGACTAGGACACACCCTCGAGTGGGCTTCACTAGGCACCTTCGCCCCACAGCCCATAGCGGGTGAAGAGGAGGGCTGCGAGAGCAGCTACGCCTTCACCCCCTGCGACGAATTGCTCCGGCAGGTCAACAAGCCCTTTGAGATGTTTGCCCCCACGCTGCTCAAGGAGGGCGTCCACTGGTCCGATGTCAAGGAGCAGCCAGCCGAGAGCCTAGAGCAGGCTTGCCCGTCCATCATCTCCAGCCGTATCGCCGAGAGTACTGCCACTCCCCCACCAGTGGCCACTCCGCCCGCTTGGACACCTCAGCCCCAAACCCAAGCCGAAACTCCCACTACGCCGCCACCCTTCCCCACTAGCGAAAGCAACGAGCCAGAAGCCGTCGTCGCCACGCCACCACCTTATCGAAAAGATGAGCCACAAGAGAGTCAGGCCACCCCTTCGGAGCGAACGAACCGCAAGCTGTGGCTTTGGATCGTCATCCCGCTAGTCGCTGTTCTACTGATGGCGCTGTTGCTATGGTTCTTCGTCTTCGACAGAGAAGAGAGGACGCAGGGCCCAGTCGCCACGCCACCAGCCAGCACCACAGCACCCATCGAGGAGACTCCGACGATAGACACCATCGCACCCATCGATAGCGTCACACCACCAGCCGACACCACAGCTCAGCAGGAGATCCTCACCACCGTGACCCTCGGCAATGGTGACTATCTGGCGCGTTATGCCCGTCGCTATCTAGGTCGTAGTGAGTACTGGATCTACATCTACCTAGCCAATAAGGAGCAGATCGAGGACCCTGACAACATCCCCCTCGGCACCGAGATCCAGATCCCCTCGCCCCAGAGCGTAGGCATCACAGGCAACGAAGAGGCCGACCTCGCCGAGGCAAAGCACCTCATCCACGACTACTACAGTGGCAAGCCAAAGTAGCTAACTCTTCACCGCACAAGCTGTTGGAACTGGTAAGACTGAGGTGATACGGGTACTAATCCCATAACAGCTCACCAGAGACTATCGAATAACTCAGTAGTCTCAGGGAATTAGATTCTAGCAATAACAGAGTAGCCAC
>URKO01000117.1 GCA_900548415.1 uncultured Porphyromonas sp. | reverse complement strand
AAAAGAGAGATAAACCGATGAAACAGATATTACAGCGTCTCCTCTTGCTCTCCGTGAGCCTGCTTCTAGTCACGACAACGCTCATGGCACAGGCACCTCTGCGGCATGTGGTCAAGAAACTGGAGACGGTCTACTCAATCTCCAAGCGCTACGGAGTCTCTGAGGAGGATATTTACCGCCTTAACGAGGGCAGCCAGTGGGGCATTCGTGAGGGGCAGACGCTCCTGATACCCCAGCGCAAGCCTGACACAATCTATGTCGAGGCACCTGCCGTCGTGCAGGCAGAGCCAGGTATTCACGTGGTGCAGTCTGGCGAGACGCTCTTCGGCATCAGTCGTAAGTATGGTTTGACCGTGAGCAAGCTTCTCGAGCTAAATCCGCAGAAGCATGATGCCCAGATCGCAGTAGGGGAGCGGATCATCGTAGCAGCAGATGCTGTTGTTGAGAAAGCTCCCAGCCCGCTGAATGGTACTCAGATAAAGCAGGTGCGGGTGGCTCTGATACTTCCTCTGCGAGAGAGTGGGCAGCCTAGTCGCTATCTGCACTTTTACGAAGGTGTGCTCCTAGGTATCGAGCGGTTGCAGCGTCAGGGCGTGAGCATTGATCTACAGGTCGATGCCGCCGTCAATCCCTCAGCACTCACCCAGCTCCTCAAGAGCAAGGAGGGAGAGCGGTACGATCTGATCATCGGCGGTGACTCAGAGCAGAGCGTGGAGTTATTGGCACAGCGCGCCAAGGATCAGCAGGCGGTCTACCTCTCGCCCTTCGTATGGCAGAGTGGCAAGGGGCAGCTGTACGACCACTTCTTCCAGCTCAACCCCGCACAGTATCGTGTCACGCAGAGACTGCAAAGTGCCTTTGTAGAGCGTTATGCCGGCTATGAGGTACTACTCGTGCGCTGTGGCGAGGGCGATCAGGCGGACAAATTTAAGGCGATCGAGACGGCCTGCCGAGAGGCGGGCATAGCGATGCAAAGTCGCTCTCTGCGAGAGCTAACGATAGGACAGTGGCCTCGCTTGAGTGGTAAGAAGTGTGTGATCCTGCTCAACTCAAGTAAGAAGGCGGACCTTACGGCTGTACTGGATGCGATGCGTGATGCGCAGCTCTCGACGAGTGACTATCAGCTCTTCGGCTATCCGCAGTGGCAGACCTATGGCAAGAATATGGATGAGCGTCTGCAAGCGGTGGGGGCTACGATCTTCTCCACCTTTTACTGGGATCGGGAGCTACCCGAGAGTCAGCAAGTCAGGGAGGCTTACAAGCATTGGTACGGACGTGATATAGAGGAGGGCTATCCAAGCTATGCCTTGCTGGGGTACGACGTGGTGCGCTACTTTATATCGGCTCTCTCGTCGTATGGACGAGGCTTCCAGCAGTACCAGCATCAGTTGCCAAAAGATGGTCTGCAGTCAGGCTTCCTCTTTGCTCCCGCCATTACGGGACGTAGCTCTGGGAGAGGGGGCTACACGAACTTGAACCTCTTCTTCATCACTTATAGTCCACGGGGAGTGCAGCGTCAGCAGATCCCTTTGGCAGATTAGATCAGCACTATGCGAAGCTTGATGAAATGGTGGAGCGGACTGCTCCTCACACTCCTCTGCACCGTACTCCCGGCACAAGCTCAGCGCTCCCAGCTGAAGCCTCTAGAGGTGCGCATAGGAGGAGGTGGTGGTGTGAGTGGATCGATGCTCGACCTGGTACCTCGCGTCGAGATGCTGCCTCACCTAGGCGCTATGGGCTACGTGGGGGTGCTGCTGACCAATCAGAAATATACGGGCATGACGATGCGTCTCTCTTACGAGCAGCGCGGATGGCGAGAGGAGTATACGAAGCCGATCGCTTACAGCTTCTCAAGAGATATGGACTTCATAGACTTGACGCTGATGGCGCACCTTTACTACCCCTTTGGCAACTTTCAACTGGGGCTAGAGGTGGGACCAAGTGTGGGCTACATCATACGAGATGTGAGCAGCCCCACGCCGAGCGAAGAGACGCGAGCCGTCGTCAAGAGACGACATGTCTATCCGCTCTTTAGCAAGTTCTCGTGGGGACTCAAAGGCGGTCCCGTCATGAGCCTAGACATAGCTCAGAGTCATAGGATCACACTGAGCGGACACTTCTACTACGGCCTGAGCGACATCTTTGCCACGACCGTGCGCGACGACTACGGCCGTGCGGGCGAGCTGGGCGTCACGGTGGGACTGGGCTATTACTTTAAGGTGCGCTGATGCTGGTCTTACTGCTCCTATACTCTTTAATCCTCTTTGTGCTGGCTTACCCACTGCTCCCAGTCTCCTGGGTGGGGGGCATCGCCTTCGGAGGCAGTGCGCTACTTGCCACATGGACCTACCTATGGGGCTACCGACGGCTCTACCATCAGCCTGCCCCGCAGGAGCCGAGTGAATTGCTAGCCCTGCCACTCGAACCGCTCAGGCAATACTTAAAGGGGGTAAAGCCTGCACGCTGTATCCTCTATACCATCCTTGCGGTAGCGATCTATATGTTCCTCACGTGGGGCAACGAAGCACTCGTCGCCGTATGGCCAGAGGGGTGGGGCGGTGCGTGGCTACGCAACTGGAGCAAGATGGTCGAGGAGGCGCAGACGACGCTCATCGAGGAGTCGAATATAGGGTGGTCTCTCCTCATCGTCGGGGTGCTGACGCCGATTGTCGAGGAACTATTCTTCCGAGGGGCTCTCATGGGGTGGATGATGCTGAGACGCTTTCCACGCTGGAGCGTTATCCTCCTTCCTGCACTACTTTTTGCCGTGATGCACCTCAACCCCGTGGGCATGCTGCCGATCTTCTTTCTTGCGCTCCTGCTGGGTTACCTGCGCTGGGCTACGGGTTCACTCTGGCCATCGGTCGCGCTACACATGTGTAATAACCTTTTAGTCTTGGGTATCTATGGACTCTAGTGACAACTTCCTCTCGCAGGTCGTCTGGCGACTGCGCAATAGTGGCACACCGCTGAGAGAGCAGCTGGTGGTGGTGCCGACGAAGCGTGCTGGCACATTCTTACAGCGTGAGCTCATTGCGCAACTGGCCGATGCTACCACTATCCTGCCTCGCATAGTCACCATCGACGAGTGGATCACGGAGATGAGTGGGCGGATCATCCTAGACAACACGGCACTCATATCGATACTCTATGAGGTCTACGCAGCTTATCTAGCAGAGCAGGGCGAGACGAAGGCGGAGACAGATCAGATGCTTCGCCTGAGTCAGACGGAGCGCATGCTGCGAGACTTCCAAGATATGGATCTAGCCCTGGCGCATGTGGAGATGCTCTTGGGAAATCTCGAGGAGCTAGATGCTTTTGATGACTACGAGTTCCTAACAGAAGAGGAGCGAGACGCAATCCAAAAGTTTTGGACCTCCCTGCCTAAAGACTTTTTCAAAAAAGCGCACGGCGCCGAGTATCTCCACTTCTCCGTCGTCTGGAGAGAGATTTATAAGCGATTTAATGCGCGTTTGACAGAGCTCGGCGTGGCGTACCGAGCAGCAGCTTATAGGCTCGTTGCGGAGCGAGACTTTACTGATGATGATCTACTCAGAGAGCTACGTCGTCATAGTGGCTCGAAGGTCAGCGTGGTCTCCTTCGTGGGACTTTACAACCTGACGTCAGCGGAGCAGAAGATCATCAAGAAGTTACAGACAGCCGATGCGGATGCGCTCAAGGTGCAGATCTACTGGCAGAAGGTCTCGCTAAACGCTACGGACGAATTTACAAATCATCTCTACTGTACGATCGAGCAAAACGTCAATCTGCTCGGAGGCGAGGTCATAGACGGAGGAGAGCCCCGTGACTATTCGCCTGAGATCCATCTCCTCTCACTCAACTCGACCATTCTCCAGCCACAAGTGGTCAACAGTCTCATCGATGAGATTATCTATCGCGATCCTAAAGCACTCGAAGAGCTACGCATAGCGATCGTCCTCAACGATGAGAAGACGCTCATCCCCCTGATGAAGTCGCTCAAGCAGCCGACCTGCACATCGCTCAACGTGACCATGGGCTACCCCCTCCAGTACACCTCCGTGGCGACCTGGATACGTAGGTACCTAAACATCTTCGGACTCGTTAGTCCCTCGGATAGAGAGCTAACTCGTGTCAAGCTCACCTGCTCACGCTTGCAACTTTGGCTGGCAGCCCCCTTGACGCGCAAGCTCTTTGGTGAGCAGACGACTACCCTGATGGAGCAGATAGCTCTCCATCACTATGCCATCAAAGCATCGGAGCTGCGTGAGATCATCGAGGATCTTACGAAAGATGCTGATGAGGCGATACGACAGCCTCTCCTAGAGATACTCACACCTAGCTTTACTGGCAAAGAGCTACTCGGTCGTGTTGGTCAACTGCTAGAGCTGCTCAAAGAGAGCTCGTCAGCACCTGAAGAAGAAGAGGAGGACGAGGCTGCTGAGGAGCCGATAGATCAAGTAATCCTCTCGGAGGCACTCGATCAGATAGTCCGCTATGCCACGCAGGTGTCTAACCTGCTCACAGCGCGCGGTGGCGTTCGGCATCTGCTAGACACACCGATGCATGTCGCCTACCTCTTGGAGCAGCTGTTGGCTGTGGGGAGTATACCCTTCGAGGGTGCTCCGCTAGAGGGCTTGCAGGTGATGGGCTTCTTGGAGACCCGTACGCTCACCTTTGACTATGTGATCATGCTCAATGTGCAGGAGGGCGATCTGCCTAAGTCAAGCCATACGACGACGCTGATCCCCGATATGCTACGAAGAGCCTTCGGTATGACCACTTACCGTACGGAAGACGATACCAATGCTTACCACTTCTATCGCCTCATACAGGGCGCTAAGGAAGTTTATCTACTCCAAGACACTCGTCCTAAGAGCATCTCCTCGATGGAGCCTTCGCGCTATGTGGATCAGATACGCTACTTGACAAACTTAAAGCCCCAAGAGTCCGCTTATGCTGACCCACTGGAGGCGAGAGACGAGACGGTATCTCAGATCACGGGGCAAGATGAGGAGGTGCGTCACTACCTAGAGCAGTTAGCTTCGAAAGAGAGGACCTTCTCTCCATCTGATCTGA
>URKO01000116.1 GCA_900548415.1 uncultured Porphyromonas sp. | reverse complement strand
TACTCGAGAAAGAAGGGAATCGGACGAATTTCCCCGTAAAGATATGTAAATAGAGATTAGAGGGCAGAGATTAGAGATCCGATCACTCTGATAGCTCCGATGGTTCCGATAGCTAACAGCCAACAGCTAACAGCCAACAGCTAATCCATGGCGGACACATTATATAATGAGCTCATCTATTCCCTCGCTTGTTGCTCATGTGTAGCTCCTGGCAGAGCGATTATAATGCGTTAGCCCTAACGGGGATTGGGTAGATTGATTGCCTTTGGCAGAAATGTTGTACCTTCGTAACGGCACCAGCCGAACGGATACCGAACTAATATGGATCAAGACAATCGCGACATAGAGCAAGAGCAGGAGATGGAGCAGACCTCTCCGACAGATATAGATGCGGCATCGACCAGTGCCGACCCGAGCGACGAGGGCTACGTGGCTCCCGAAGAGGAGGAGGGCGACGGACGCCTGCACACCCTCGGCGGGATGTACCGTCACTGGTTCCTCGACTACGCATCGTACGTAATCCTAGAGCGTGCGGTGCCTCACATCGAGGACGGACTCAAGCCGGTGCAGCGACGGGTGCTCTACACGATGCACCTGATGGAAAACGGCACCCTCCACAAGGTGGCTAAGATCGTGGGTGCTACGATGGCTTACCACCCACACGGTGACGCCTCGATCAACGATGCTTTGGTACAGCTCGGTCAGAAGGGCTATCTCATCGACACACAGGGTAACTGGGGTAACATACTCACGGGCGACGAGGCGGCTGCTGGGCGATACATCGAGGCTAAGCTCTCTAACTTTGCCCTCGAGATACTCTTTGGCGACAAAATCACTCCCTGGATGAAGAGCTACGACGGTAAGTCGCGCGAGCCAGTTTACCTGCCCGCCCGCTTCCCCCTACTGCTAGCGCAAGGTGCCGAGGGCATCGCCGTGGGTCTCTCCTGCAAGATCCTACCGCACAACCCCAAGGATCTGATCGAGGCTGCCTGCGCTTACCTGCGTGGAGAGCCTTTTACCCTCTACCCAGACTTCCCCACGGGAGGTATCATCGACGTGGATCGCTACAGCGATGGTAAGCGTGGCGGACAGGTCAAGAGCCGTGCACGCATCGAGCGTATCGAGGATCGTGTGCTGAGTGTGCGTGATCTGCCCTTTGGCAAAACAACCTCGACGCTCATTGACTCGATCCTCAAGGCCAACGACAAGGGGCTGATCAAGATCAAGCGCATAGACGATATGACCGCCGAGACGGCCGACATACGCATCTACCTACCCGTAGGGGTCTCGGCCGATAAGACGATCGATGGACTCTACGCCTTCACCGATTGCGAGGTCTCTATCTCGCCTAATGCGTGCGTCATCGAGGACGACAAGCCTCGCTTCCTCGGCGTGAGCGACCTGCTACGTCACTCGGTGGAGCATACGCGTGGCCTGCTGCAGGAGGATCTGCGTCTACAACTGCACGACCGGCAGGAGGAGTATATGGGAGCTTTGCTAGAGCGGCTCTTCATCGAGCATCGTATCTATAAGTTGCGCCCCTTTGAGGAGGCTCCTGATCAGCATACCGCTCTGGACGTCATTCGCAAGGCTCTAGAGCCTATCGTGGGCGACTCTTTACTAAGGCCCATCACGGACGATGACTTAGCACGCCTCCTAGAGATCAAGATGGCGCGGATCCTCAAGTTTAACCTAGAGAAAAACGAGCAGCTCATCCTGCGCCTCACCGAGGAGATGGCGCAGATACAGCATCACCTAGACCATATCACCGACTACACGATACACTACTACCACTCGCTGCTAGAGGAGTATGGTGCTGGCTGGGAGCGACGCACACAGATCGGGCACTTCGGAACGATCGAGGCTACGAAGGTGGTCGAGGAGAACCTCAAGCTCTACATAGATCGCAAGATGGGCTTCGCCGGGACTGGCATCAAGGGCGGCGAGTACGTGTGTGACTGTAGCGAGATAGATGATATGATCGTCTTCTTCCGTGACGGCACCTATACGATTACGAAGATTGAGGAGAAGAAGTTCCTCGGCAAGGAGCGTGTCCTACATATTAATAAGTATGTGCGCGGCGACAAGCGCACAATCTACAATGCGATCTATCTGGATGGCAAGACGAAGACTTCGTTTATCAAGCGCTTTCACGTGTCGGCTAGTGTGCGTGACCGTGAGTACGACTTGACGATGGGCACGCCAGGCAGCAAGGTGCTCTACTTCTCAGCCAATCCCAATGGAGAGGCGGAGAGCGTGACGATCAAACTGCTCCGCGGAGGCACCTCGCGACGCATCCTCTTCTTTGACAAAGACTTTGCAGACATTGCGATCAAGGGACGCACCGCCAAGGGCAACATCGTGACGCGCGCTCCGATCGAGCGCATATCCCTGAAGGAGCAGGGCGGCTCGACCCTCGGAGGACGCAAGGTGTGGTTTGACCCTGATGTGAACCGCATCAATTACAACAACCAGGGAGACTACCTGGGCGAGTTTGAGGCGAGCGACCGCATCCTCGTCATTCTGCCTTCGGAGCAGGTCTACACGACCGACTTTGGCGAGAGCAACCACTTTGCCGAGTCGCCCAAGATCATCGAGAAGTATGACCCCGACAAGGTCTGGAGCGTCATCTACACCACTCCCGAGGGGGTTACCTACATCAAGCGTGTCTCTATGCCAGATAGGAAGAAGCCACAACCGATCATAGAGCCCGAGGAGCAGCTCCTGGCACTGACCGACGAGGCTGAGGCGCAGTTTACCCTGATCACGAAGCCACAAGGACGTAAGAAGGCGGCAACGATCGAGATCGCCGTGACTGAGTACGAGCCGCTCAAGAAGATCTCCGCACGTGGCAAGCGGATCACGGCACTACCTATCGACAGCTTCGAAAAGGTTGAGTCCGTAACTGACGAGACGGAGGAGGCGGAGGAAGAGCCAACCAACGAATGAGCTAAGCGACGCAATCTATGAGACAAAGATTACGACAGATACTGCTAGCCCTTTGCGTGGGGCTATCCCTGATGGGTACGAGCCACTCGCTCTCTGCACAAGAGGCAGATACGACTGTCGCTACGCCCTACCGACTGCTCTACCTATCGCATGAGTTTCGCTTCGGGTGGAACACATTATATAATGAGTACCTCTCACCGCTCTACTACCGTGGGCAGTCGCTGGGCTACCGCTTCTCCTCAGAGGCTCCTATCACGCAGTCGCACCCCGAGTGGCTCGTCCTACAGAGCACACAGCTAGCCTATGCGCAGCTCCTCAACCCGGCACGCACTGGTGCTACGCGTCACCTTGCTTTCGACACGAAGTGGAGCTTCGTGCATCAGTGGCGCCTGCCTTTTGGGATGGTCGTGGGCGTAGGTCCTGGCGTCCTAGTCGAGGGAGCTACCTCTTACAACGGACGCAACCAAAACAACCCAGCCGATCAGCAGCTCAATGGCGACCTGACGGCACAAGCCTTGGCAGCCTACCGACTACGCATCGGGTGGTTTGTCGCTGACCTGCGCCTTCAGATGACCTCGGCACTGGTAGGTCTAGGCTTCGCTCCTTATTATAATGAGTCTTACCTGCAGGCTTACTACTACGACAAGATCATCAATCACTTTGCCCTGCACACTTTCGGCCGGCGCCACTACTACCAGATAGGCGTGTCTCTCGACATCCCTGTATGGCGCATCATGACCCTGCGCATGACCTACGACTACACCGACTCAGCCAGACGTATCCACTCCATCTATCGAGGCTTCTCGGGGCACTATCTAGGAGTGGGTCTAGCCACTTACTTCCGCCCCTTCAGAGGCTACCAAGAGGTACATAATGCCAACCACACGACTGCCATCAGCTTATGAATCTAACGAGACTAAAGAGCGGGCTTGTCAGCCTGCTCCTCCTACCACTGCTCATAAGTTGCACACCAGAGCCCAAGGAGCAGGGATACACCCGAGACTATCAGACGAACTTTACCGCACTCTGGACAATCCTAGACGAGGGGTACTGCTTCTTTGACGACAAGCTCCCCACCGCTGGCGACACGACCTGGAGCGACCTAAAGGAGATCTACACGCCGCTGGTACAGCAGTGCCAGTCGGAGGATGAGTTCTTCGACCTGATGGTAGAGCTGATGTGTCACCTCAAGGATGGGCATGTAAACCTCTTTGCGCCCTTTGACGTAGGAGGCTGGGATATTCGCAAAGGGGCTAGACACTGCCTCGATAGTCGCATACGCAACCTTTACCTGCGACCTCACGCGCGTCGTGCTGGCTCTATCTACTATACGCCTATCACCTACAATGGACACGCTGCTGACTCGATCGGCTATATGGTGATCCCCTCTTTCTCATCGGCTATCTCCTTGGCTCATCTACACGCTGTCTTTACCAGGCTGGCGCACTGTCGTGGTCTGATCATCGATATGCGTAGCAATGGTGGCGGACTGCTGAGCAATGCGGATCGTCTGGCTAGCGTCTTGATCCCCTCCGACACGGTCGTAGGCTATATGAGTACGAAGACTGGCCCTGGGCACCAAGACTTCGGTCCGCTCAAAGAAATCAAGCTCTCACGTGCTCCCATCAGTTGGCAGCGACCTACGGTGATCCTCGTGGATCGTGGCACTTACAGCGCAGCTAACTCGCTAGTCGCTTATGTCAAGGGGACAACCCACCACGTCCTCTTCATGGGGGATTGTACGGGTGGCGGTGGTGGTCTGCCTCGCAGTAGCGAACTGCCCAACGGCTGGTGGCTACGCTACTCCTCCTCGCGTATGTACGACGCTCAGCAGCAAAGCATCGAGGGAGGCATCGAGCCGCACATCATCCAGGAGCAGACAGACGAAGCGACGGCGCAGCAACAAGATGCGCTCATCGAGCGCGCTATCACGATACTTCTCGCGACGACGAAGTAGCCCACCGCTCACATCTAGAGACTATTGACTTTTGCAACAGTCTCATCGGACCTATACACGCAAAAAGAGCCTCCCATCTCGGGAGGCTCTTTTTGTGACCGCGGCAGGATTCAAACCTGCAACCTTTTGATCCGTAGTCAAATGCTCTATTCAGTTGAGCTACGCGGCCGATGAAAACTAAACCCTTAAAAAACGACA
>URKO01000115.1 GCA_900548415.1 uncultured Porphyromonas sp. | reverse complement strand
TCTGAGCGTCCGTCTCCGTTAAAACCACAATGCTGTAACCTTTGACACAACGGACGCACAGATCGTGCGTCCCTACAGGGTTACGTCTTGTTTTGATGCAACGTTACTCGTTTCGTCTTTGATGCAACGGACGCACAGACCTACGACTCCTGTAGGGACGCTCGATCTGAGCGTCCGTCTCCGTTAAAACCACAATGCTGTAACCTTTGACACAACGGACGCACAGATCGTGCGTCCCTACACGGCAACGTATCGCTGTACTACAACGGACGCACAGACCGTGCGTCCCTACAGGGTATCGTCACGATCGTGCGTCCCCGACATATCGTTATTCGTATCGAGCTGGGCGTTACTGCTGGGTGAGGCTGATGCGGAGGGCGACGCCGAAGGAGGTGTTGTTCACGGGGAAGGAGGCGGTGCTCACGAGCGGATGATTCATATTCCAGTCGAAGTAGCCTCGTATGGTGAGCATACGGCTGAGAGCGTAGTCGGCACTGAACTTGATGACGTGCGCCACGTTGCCATTGGTCGCCTGCGTGAAGGCCTCCTGTATCTTGCGAATGAGCATCGAGGAGTGATTGTACGAGTACTCGCAGCGCAGCGTCATAGCACCACCCGAAGCAAAGAGCGGGTTCTCCTTTTTGCCTCCCTGCGCCTGTGCTCCCGTGCGCTGAGGTGCCCGACGCTTGATGCCGATGAGCTTGCTGAAGTCATCAATCTTGTAGTTGATCCCGACAGAGATTTCGTTGCGGCTGTTTTCGATGACCTGGAAGGAGGTGAGGTTGAGCATCAAGTCTCGCGACTTATTCCAGCGAGCATTGAGGCCCAGACCACTCTGCAAGGTCATCTCTACGCCAATGAGCGGAGCAAAAGACTCACGAATAGAGACCTGCGTGATGTCGTATGGAGAAGAGGCGACACGACGCATGCCATTTCCGCCACCAGTAGCATCATCGGCAGGCATCTCTATGTAGCCCATGCGTTGCTCCTGCGCAATCGGTTGCCAGGAGATGAAGGAGTTGTAGTTTGCCACACTATAACTATTGCGATAGGTGTGGGAAAGGGAGAAGTTGCGGAAGAGGTCTGCCAGTGCGGGAATCTTAGTTAGCCCCGTGTAGGTTATGCTCCAGTTGGGGAGGGTGCGCCAGATCGAGTGGAAAGGCGTCGCTCCGTCTAGACCACGAGCCGTATAAGCAGCGATGAAGGCGGGGATCAGGACATCGGGACTGTTAGGACGCACCTCGGGCGCGTCAGCTCCGGCGATAGCGCTGTACTGGTTGGTCAGTCGCTGCACCATCTCCTGCTGATAGCTGAGGAGGTTGTCAAAGGTACTCGTCTTGTAGCCATTGCTGGCATTAGCACTAGCGAAGAAGCCCTTGAGACCGATGGTCCCAGCGGTAAAGGTTCCGCTGTAAGTCTCGGGAGCACCCTCAAACATATACTGCGTCTGCACCGCTCTATTGGTGTGATAGTCCCAGGTGAGCGTCACTTTGAGGTCTTTGAGGGGCTCGATATTGAGACGTGCCGTGGCATCTTCCGAGAGAGAATACATAGCGGGGTTGATGTTTTCCGCCTGCTTGAGAAGCCAACCACGCTGCTCTGCCTCACGGACGAAGTCATTGTCAGTAAAGCCAAAAGCGAAGGCAAGGCCAGGAGCCATCACGCCCTGCATCGGATAACCCTGCCCACCCGCAGCCTTGATGTCGGGGAGGAAGCCAGGCAAGTGGAGCGACGAAGTGCGGGTGTAAGTGAGCGAGATGTCACGCAGGAAGGTGAGCACGGAGATACCCGCATCAATGTATGGGTAGAGACGCTCCATGCGCATCTCACGAGCTTTGTCGGCAGCATAGACGTTGACCCGTATCGTGACGGAGTCGGTGCCGGTGACGGTGATGCTGTTGGGATTGACCACGGCATACTTGACGGGGTAGTTGTGTCCGAGCGAATCCTTGGCGGTCACCTCGGGCTTAGTACTGCCCAGCTGGTGATTGATGGTAATCGTCGTGTCGGGACGTAGGACCACTTCCTTGGTGAAGCGCAGTGGCGCAGGCTTCTTGCGCTGTGCTGCTGCGGGAGCTTTGTCCTCTGACTCCTGATCAGAGCGGCTAGTACGAGCGTCTCGGCGGGAGGCGGAGCGGTTGTTTCGGCTGCTGCTCTTGTTCTGTCGCTTCTCGTAATCTTTGTACCAGTCGAACTTACGGTAGAGTGTCTGGAAGAGGATGTTGACCCGTCCATCGAGCTTCATCTGATTGCGCACCACATTGCCCATGGAGGCTCCCTGCTGGGTCAAGGCTCCGCGATCCCAATTGTACGAAGCCATATAGGTGGCGGTGGCTGAGACGAAGTCCATAAAGGGAATGAGTGCGAGCGGGAGCGTGTAGGTGGCGTTGGCAGTCTGGTTGTACTGCATCGGTAGTCCCCAGCTACGTATGCTCTGCCAGACGGAGTCGCGCCATAGCGTGTAGTCGTCGGGAGCTAGCTCACGATTGACCTGTACGTGTGGCTCTACGATGCGGGCGTTGGTACCAGAGTTAAAGGAGAGCTTGAGATTGGTCGTGGGGTTCCAAACAATGTTTGCGGCACGCTGCCAGACGAAGTTCTGCACGAAGGTAGCAGGTAGTGACCAATCAGCCATAGCACCGCCACCCGGCACAAGATTGCGCACCTGATGCTCGCTGTAGTTGCGCAGTATGGAGCTGTTGAAAGCAAGTCGTGAGGGGAGGTAGTTGATCTGGTAACCTCTCAGCGTGGAGGAGACGGTGCGGATCGCCTCGGAGGAGGCTTTGCCTTGTTGTAGCTTGGCAAAAGGCTTCCACGGAGCCACCACGGGCGTGTACTGATACTGCGCCGTAGCTTGCCACGTACGATTGCGGTCGTAGACAATCTCAGGGCTGTTCTTCTCATCCCACGACATTGAGTAGCCAAGCGTGAAGTTGGCTGGATCGTACGGCATCGGGGTCTTGCTCTGTATGTTGACCCCCACGTTAGAGAGCGACAGCGCATGAGCCTGTGTCCGTGTCAGCGCCATCGTCTTGATGGAGTCGCGTACCGACTCGTTGGCGGCATTGTCGAGAGCCTCCGTGAGGAGCAGGTCTTGATCTAGCGGGTTGTACTGCGGACGGATCACTTCGTCTTGGTAGCTGTAGTAGAGCGGTATGCGCACCTTCGCCTTCTCGGGGAAGAACTTACCCAGCTCCACCTGCGTCGAGAGGTTGAGGAAGCCCGTATCCTCTAGCTGTCTCTGCGCGAGTGACTGATCGAGTGCGCCAAAGCCCGCCGTGCGGTAAGAGCCTCGAGCGTTAAACGAGCCTAGGTCACTCAGCTGCACCTGCAGATCAGCATTGGTCGCCCAGCCGCCCTGCTCTTGGTACTCGCTCAGGCGTAGCTCATTGACCCAAATCTCGGCACTCTTGATCTGCCCAGCACTGTTTCGCACACCGATCATGATGGTCTTGACATTGCTCAGCGAGGGATTACCCATCACGGTGATGGTGTTGCGTGGCCGCTCAGCGTCAGGCACCGAGTAAGGCGTGTAGAGGTCGGTATCGCCATTAGCCTGCGCAGCGTTGCGCCGCATCTTGAGTCCCGTGAGGAGGTCAAAGCGGAAGTCCACCTTGTTATCCCGTGGCCACACCATCTCTCTGTCCTTAGCATTGTCACTGTAAGTGCCGAAGGGGGTCAGCTCGAGAGGAACGCTGTACTCGTAATAGTTGTTTGTGTAGTCAGAGCCTAGGCGGAGGAAAGCGGTCATCTCGCCATTGCCCGTGGGCGTCCCCTCCTCGGGTAGCTCCTCGGCATGGACAAACAGCTCGATGCGCTTGTAGCGACGTAGGTCTAGTCCCGTATTCTTGTAGACAGCTCGTGCATCGCCTGGCGCTAGTCGCTTGATGCGTAGGCTGAGTGCCTGCTCGTTCTGACGAATGGCTTGCGCCTGACTGGGGCTGACGCTACGAGAGACGCCCGGCGGGAGGATGTAGTTGATCGGCTTGCGGTCACCGTTCTCCTCGATGTTGACCGTATTGACCTCCATCGTGCCATTAGATATAGGTGTGACGGAGGGAGCGTGTAGCGGGCGGTCATACTGTCGCCACTCGCCACGCACCATCTTGAAGGTTCCGAAGCGCAGCACGACAGGCTTGTCCCACTGCGTCAAGTAAAGGCGCATGAAACGGATACTCTTGAGGTCGGCTATGCCCCCTACCCTGCGGGTCGGCTCTCGTACGGGGATTTTGAACTGATACCACTTGACCGTCTCTTGCTTGCCGTTGGCGAGCTTCACATTGACCGAGCGCTCGTCAACGATGTAGTTGCGCCCCACCTGCATCTCGGCCGGCGAAAGCGCTATCTCGTACTCGAAGTAACGCTCCTGCTCGTTGAGCGTGTTGTCTTGGTTGATGTCCTCCACATCAGGCACGACACGGCTCGCCACGCTGTAAGAGCCAGTCTCATTGGTCGCCTCAGCACTATTGCCCTCGACCCCGTTGTAGTACTTATATCGCTCGAGGATAGAAGCCTGTAGCTGGTCATATCGCTCGTCACGGTAGTGACGGAAGCTATCACCCGCTGGATCATTCAGCGGACTCATCGGATCGCCCTGCCACTGCTCGAGCACTTCGCCCGACACCTTGCCACGGATTGCGGAGAGGTAGTCGGCATAAGCGGGGAAAGCCTTCTCCTGCTCAGAGCTTAGTCCATTGAAGCCCACATCCTGCTTGCTACGCGCCCCAGCAGCATTGTCAAAGGAGTAGCCCGCCGTCTGACGAATAGGCACGCGCCCCCAGACTGTCTCGATAGTTGCCGAGGGGTCATCGTTGAGCGGCATACCGTTCTCAAAGAACTTCTTCTCATCCTTCAGCACCTCCTCCGATACCTCGCCCAGATTGAAGAAGAGCTTGCCACTCGTCGGTGCCGTCTCGGGATAGATAAAGGGATCCATCATCCAGAACTCGATGTATTCGATATTGGCTGCCTCAAAGTCGCTCTGGTCTATCTTGCGCATCATACCACCCCAGTTCTCGGTGGGATTCATGAGCTTACCATCGCTACCGACCAGATCGGAAGAGCGTCGTGTAGGAAAAGAGTGTAGATCTCGGTGGTCGCCGTATCATTAAAA
>URKO01000114.1 GCA_900548415.1 uncultured Porphyromonas sp. | reverse complement strand
AACGAGCCAGCGTCTAATTTTGCCCAAATAGGTCTGACGCATCATAATCGCTCTTGCAGGAGCTACACATGAGCGACAAGCGGGGCTTGGATGAACTCATTATTATAATGCGTCAGCCCTGCCCCCCCCTGCCCAAGGGAAGATCAATTAGGGCAACTTTAGCAACGTCTGTGAGGAGAGTATAGTTTCATAGGTAAGAAACTCCATTTTCATAGGTAGGAAATTCCAGTTTCACAGGTAGGAAACTCCAGTTTCATAGGTAGGAAACTAAAAAAGCCACACGAATGAGACTAAGTCTCATAGGTGTGGCGAGCGTTGTGTGAGTAATAGGGGACTGCTGCTACGAGAGGGAGACCCGGATGCTAGAGAGTCGCATCAGTAGCTGGGGTAGGTCGCTGAGGTTGTGACGCTCAGTGTTGAGCTGTAGGAGCTGATCTCGTAGAGCGGGAGAGATGCGCTGCATAGCTGGGGAGAGGTAGAGTAGCATGGGTACCTGACCTCTCATCTCGGGAGCGACTGGTCCGCTGGAGTAGGGGTGCCACTCACTATACACACCCACCGGGCTACAATAGATAAGTATCGTGGGGGTCTCCTGGTAGTGTGCGATGAGCTGCTTGAGTAGATAGTCCTGGTAGTAGACGACGTTGTAGTATTGAGCTACGTGGTCTAGAGCATCGCCTGGTAAGTCTATGTCAATGTTTGCCGATAGACGATTGTACTTACAAAACTCCTCGGGGATACGCCACCAAATGTTACTGCGTGCTCCCAAGAAATGTATGGTGGTGAGACGAGACTGGCTCTCTAGCTGCTTGAGCTGGTCGAGGACCGCATCATCGTAGGGGATTCGGTCTGTCCACTCCTGATCGTCTGCACGTAGATTGGTAAAGAAGCGCTGGTCGCAGTCGGCTGCTAGCTGTGGGTAGACATCTAGTCCACGGGCTATGCGAGGAGTATTGTCTAGCCAATAGGTGTCGTAGCCTGCTACACGAAAGATACTATAGATAGAGGGGTAGGTGTCCCAGCTGTCAGGGCTATCCTTAGGACAGAGAGAGAGAGTCCAGGCTGCAGCTAGAGCTGCATTGTCAGAGGCACTATAGACGCTGTCCAGCTTGATGAGAGAGCCAGCCTGCAGGAGGGAGTCTATGGTGGGGGTGTTGTCGCTGACGATAGGGTTGTAGCAGTGCATCAGGTGCGAGTAAACGTCATCGGCAAGAACCAGCACGACGTTGTGTGGTGGTAGGAGCGAGTCTACGGCTACCTCTTGGGGTGTCGCTTGTCGGGGTCTGTAGTCTAGCGAGCAGTGCTTAGCATCGTGACGTAACACCCGGCTGCTCAGCATGAGGCGAGCTAGAGGTGCATGTGCATTGTACTGTATGACTCCAGAGCTGGCGGCGATACGCGTCTGACGCAGATAGTTGATACCGAGTATGTGTGCACCCACGAGAACTACTACAAAGAGGAGCCTGGAGCTATATCGCTGGATGCGCTTGTCACAAGGTGTGGTTTGCTCTTTAGTACTCTTAGCACGACTTATGAGCCATGAGATGCCGAGCGGCAGGAAGATAGCTAGTAGGAGCTTGCCACCCTCTCGTAGCATAAAGGGTATATCTAGTCGTAGCGACTGAAAGAAGCCGTGGGCCTCTCCGGGATTGGTCGCAAAAATCGGGATGGCGATAGCATCGCAGTAAGGCATCTGGTAGGTACTGACGAGGTAGAGATCCATAATATGTATGGCACTAACCAGTACTAGCTCGGTGATGAGGACCACGCGACGTGTGATGCGATGGGGGATCAGAGTGGGGATGATGTAGAGTAGCGTAGCCATCCAGAGGGTGTCCCACAGGAGGGGAAGGTTTTCTCTAGATAGATAAGTGGCACTCCTAGAGAGTAGGCCTCTGATGACGAGGTTATTGAGCGTCAAGATCGCTAGCAGCGCAATCAGTAGCCATACTAGCTGTGGAATCCTAGCTTTGACTCCCTGGAGGTAGTGTAAGAGTGCTTTTTTCATAGCTGATCTGGATGCTTAGGTGAGAAGGTTACCTCAGAGCCAAAGCCCTTGATACATCTAGGACGGGTCGCATCGTACGATAGACTCCATAGCTGTAAGCGGGGGATGGTATAGTTTGACTCGATGCCCATAAGTCCCATGAGTGAAGAGGTGAAGAGGTCGGTCATGAAGGGTTTGTATCGAGCACGCTGTACGGCGAGTAGGATGTCAGGATTCTCCTCTGCAAACTGATCAGACATATAGACCATAAAGGGTACCTGCAGAGCACTCTCGCAGACTCCGTGTGCTGCCTGATGAGGAGCCTTGGGATTGTCGTAGCGAGAGATAGCATGATCTGAGAAGTAGATGACGATGGAGGAGCTCTGGCTGTAGTATTTGATAATCTCTGAGACGATGGAGTCGTTGTAGAGGATCGAGTTCATATACTCAGCCGAGTTTTGCGCCTCTCCTGAGCTGAGGCGAGGCTCTACCTGCTTTACATCTGTAGCTGTAAAGTGGCTAAAGCGATCGTTGGGGTATCTATCGGCAAAGGCCGCATGACTCCCCATCAAGTGAGTTACGACGAGAAGGCTCCCATTAGGTGAAGTGGTATGCCGATAGTCGATCAGATGCGGGAGGAGGAGTTCATCGTGCTTGACTTGCCCAGCCTTCCAGTGCAAGGCACTAGAGGTACTCCCATCGGTGTAGTAAGTGCTGTCGGCCGTGGAGGCTATGAGCGAGACCTCCTCGATCCAGTCTCCACTCATCTCCTGATTGCTACACCAGTAGGTTTTGTAGCCAGCAGAGGAGAAGGTGATAGGGAGTGTCGTCGTGGCATCCCAAGGAGCTTGCTCGTCTTCGCCTCGTATGGTGAGGACGCGTCGCAGCGAGGTGAGCGTGTTAGGCTGTGGGCAGACGACATCATCGTAGAGGACTAGTGAGCCAGCCTGGACGAGTGAGTCTAGGCGTGGGGTATTCTCTAGTGGATAGCCGTAGCAGTGCATGTCTAAGCGACGTAGAGACTCGCCTATGATGACCACCACGTTGTGTGGCTGACGCTGCGGCATGAGGCGAACGTTGGTCGGAGTGTTTTTCCATAAGTTTTGCCCCATCTCGTCGTATCGCTTTTGATTGGTAAAGACTCCTAGCGTGGTCGCTACGTAGCGGCTCATCATACTATACTCGTGAGCGAGCGTGTAAGCCTCTTCATTCGAGATACCCCCTGTCACTATTGGGCTTAGCTGTGTAGCGTGCGGTATACCAGAGATAAGTACTAGCAGTAGCATGAAGACTAGTCCCCAGCCCTTGCGGGTTAACCAGGTCACAAGACTGATGCCACAGAGCAGTCCGATAGCCTCTAGTAGCGTGTGCATCGGCATACTCCATGGTAGTAGCGAGCGACACACATCATCGGCCCAGGGCGGGTAGTACTGCAGCAAGACGGTCTGCGTGAGGAGCGTGCCGTACTGGGTGAGCAGATAATACTCATATATAAATAGTACAGCCGAGAGCAGTACGATGAGACTAGTCCAAGTGATGCGCCACCACCGTTGCGGCAGTATGGCAGGGAGCGTCATCAGTATCGCAGTGCCGGCGATATAGCCTCCCAGCCAAAGGAGCAGAGGCATCTCCATGCGAAGGTGCAGTATCATTAAGCTCCCCATAAGCACTTGTAGGAGTGTCAGGAAGGCAAAGAGATTTGGCATACTACACATACGCCCCCACAACTGCTTCAGATAGCCCCCACAGATGGAGAGAAGCCTTTTTATCTTAGGAATCATCGGAATAAAAGATTGCTCGTTAACAAGGTCGTAATAAGTCCAGCGCAAAAGTACGAAAAGTAGTGTTCCCCCCGATTACTTACCGCTCTGCGCCTTGCATCGGTGGTATAGATTGGTACACCCCTCAGTGAGTAGATCCAGGACGAGCTCAAAGCCCGACGCCCCGCCGTAGTATGGATCGGGGATGTGGTCCCATGGCATCTGCTCGAGGTAGTCCGCCATACGCACGACCTTCTCCTGCTGCTCTAGCGTCGGGGCTAGCTCGCGCAGTGCATCATAGTTGTCATCGTCCATGGCGATGATCAGGTCAAAGGCGTCAAAGTCTTCATCCTTAATCTGCCTCGCACGATGCGTCATCTCAATGCCCCGCCGTGCTGCATGGGCACGCATGCGCGGATCTGCTAGTTGTCCCTGATGCCATCCACCTATGCTTGCCGAGTCTACTTCGATCCGAGACGAACTGGCGGGGTCTTCGGCTAGGAGTTGTCTCATGATAGCCTCTGCGAGAGGCGAGCGACAGATGTTGCCTAGACAGACGAAGAGGATGCGGTAAGGAGCTTTACTACTAGAGTCGCTCTGTGCCATCATGTATGCCTTGCTGTATCGTGTGGTAAACTTGCTCGCGGAGATCTTGTATCGGCTGATCCGAAGTATGGAACTCTCGAGGGTGGACTGGCGGGTGTATATCTAGATAGAGGCGACGCCAGTGTGGTAGCAACGAGCCTGCGCGCATCACGCCATAGGAGCCCGAGATGGAGACAGGGATGATCGGGATGTCTAGCTCATCGGCGATCACGAAGCCGCCCTTCTTGAAGGGCTGCATACGTCCCGTGCGAGTACGACTGCCCTCGGGGAAGATAAAGATCGAGTAGCCATCACCGAGCGAACGCTTAGCTTCGTCTAGTGAGTTGCGGATGTTCTGTATGCTATGCCCATTGACAAAGATAAAGCCCGCGACTGCGCACGCTTTGCCCACAAAGGGGACACGCCGCAGCGACTCTTTCATCACCCACTTGAAGGGGATGCCGAGGAAGCCGTAGAGGAGGAAGATATCGTAAGCGCCCTGGTGGTTGGCCATGACGACATAGGGACCCGACTTCTTGTCGTAGTTCTTGCGCCCTCGCACGGTGACGGGACAGAGGGATAGGATCAGTCCTAGCCACGACCAGATGAGTCCTGGGTAGTAGCTAAAGAACTTGCCGAAGCCTAGCAAGCAGCCCACCGTCATGATAAGTGCCAAGACGATGGTTACCACCGCATAGATGGGAGCCGCTATTAAGACTATATATATAATGTATAGTATCCGTAGTAGCATAGAGGAGTAGGGGGTGTCTCACATACTGAGGTC